>JACQPO010000089.1 GCA_016207545.1 Methanobacteriota archaeon
CTCCTGGCTTACAACACGTCGCACGAGGACCTCGTCGTCCCGATTGGGGAAACGTTCGTGCAGGTCATTTTCCTCGCGTTGAGTTCCCCGTCGGAGAAGGGGTATGAGAAGCGGTCCGGGCACTATCAGGACCAGCGCGGCGTCCGTCTCGGCTGAAATGTTTCCGCTTCCGTGCAAGGCACACTCCATGTGGCGAATGTGGCATGTACACGCAACTCACCCCTCCCGGAACTGTGTTTCCGAATGATGGTGGATGTGCCCCCTCACAGACGAGGAGTGAGAAGCCTTGAGTAAGGCGCACAGTGATTGAATTGACGATGTCGTCGACACCCTCGAAGGGCTCGCGGACGCGGCTAAAGACGCTGAGCGAAGCGTTGAAGGAACGCCTCTCGCCCGGGGAGTGGTCGGCGATCTTCGGCGAAGAATCCGAGCAGCCATCCATGAAATCGTTGAACGAGCAAACGAGCTGACGCTTCGCGTGTCCGGGTTGCAGAGGGAAGGTCAAAACTGCAGCGGGTCGCCGAATCCGCTCAACTCCGTTTCAACTCCGTTTTGGGGTCGTTCACGGCGTACAAAACCTTCGGCCCGTGGTCATGTGACGTTCACGTCGAACGCGTATAGCTTCTGCGTTGGCGACCATCCGTGGACGTCCCGCCACCCTACGACTTCAGCGCCTCGGCCGAAGGATTCCGCGATGTTCAGGAGTTCGTGCTCCCGGTCTTCCCGCTCCACCGCCTCGAGGAACGCATAGTAATGGACGACGCCGCCAGGGACAATGCGGGCAAGCGCGGCGCGGTACGCAGGATTCGGGTCCTGCGGGTAATCGATGATGATGCGATGCGGCGGCTCGACCGTCGCGAGTAGTTCGATTGCGTCCCCGAGTTTCGGTTCCACGCGGTCCGCCCGATTCCGTCGCACGTTCTCCCCCAGGTACCGAAACGCGTCCGGGTTCGCGTCGAACGCGTGCACGATGCGGGGTTCGCGGCGCTTCGCGATTAGAATTGCGTACGGGCCGACGCCGCTGAACATGTCCACGACGATCTCCCCGTCCGCGACCTGATTCGCGATGCGCAGGCGCTCGGAGCCGAGGCGCGGCGAGAAATACGCGCGCGCCACATCGACGTTGTAGGAAAGTCCGAACTCGCGGTGCACGGTTTCCGTGCGGTCAGGCCCCGCCAAAATTCGGAGCTGGCGTACGCGGAGCGGGCCCTTCACTCCCGCGTCCGCCGCGACGACTTTCATATTCGTGTGCGCTCGGAGGATCGCGTTCGCGATTTCCGTCTCGAACGGAGCGAGTTCCTCCGGAATCTTGAGGATCGCAATGTCGCCGACGGTGTCGAAGCTTGTCGGGAGCATGGACTTGAAGTTTGGCGGCACGCGCGCGACGTCCTTGTACGAGCGGATGGGCGTGAACGCCTCGCGGAACTCGCGCTCCACGTTCGGGTACCCGACGGCGACGCTCATCGTCACGGGCAGGTAGACGGTGTCCGCCTCCCGGTCCGGGGCCACGCCCTTCCGCAGCAGGCCCATCGCGAGGAGCGTCTGGCGGACCTCCTCCGCCTTCTCCTTCGGCACCGCCACCGCGATCGACCGCATCGGCAGGAGAGCCGGGGGCGCGGCTATTAGGCTTCCCCCGCCGGAACCCTTATTCCGGATTTGCTCCATCCCGCGCGCATGGCCTACCAGCCGCCGCCGCGACGACCGATCGGGGTCGTCGTCCTCGCCGTGCTCGTGATCCTAGCCGGGATCCTCCTGACGTTGATCGCCCTCCTCGCCGTCCTCGCAGCGCTGCTCCTCCTCGCCGTCGCCGGTGGGGTCGTCCTCGCCGGCGCGCTCATCTTCCTCTTCCTGTCCCTCATCTTGCTCGGGGCCGGGTTCGGGTTGCTCAACCTCCGCCCTTGGGCTTGGTGGCTCTCCGTGATCGTCCTCGTCCTCATCGTCCTCAGCCGGATCGGGAACGTCGTCCTGTTACGCCTGCGCGCCCTCGATTCGGGCACCTTGATTGCGTTCGCGATCCCGCTCCTCATCCTCATCTACCTGATCGCGGTCCGGGGCCACTTCCGGTCCTACCCCGCGTACGCGCCGCGGTGACGGGGCGCAAGTCGTTATATCCGCCGCCAAATTAGGGCCTGAGGTCCCCTCGTGGCCACGGGCGCTCTCCGCCGCTTCCGCCTCGCCTACGACTTGAGCGAGCTGTTCCGCCGGTACTTCATCAACACCCTGTTCGACTCCACGTTCGTCGTCCTCGGGATCGTGTCCGCGACGGTGGTCGTGAACGACACGCCCGTCGAGGTCGTCCTTGGCGCGCTCGCCGCGGCGTGCATCGCGATTGGGATTTCCACGGGCGTGAGCGTGTACGAGGCGGAACGCCTCGAGGCGGAAATCCGCATCGCGAAGATCGAACGGGCGATGCTCACGGACTTGGGCCAGACGGATCTGCACCGAAGCCTGCAGTTGTACCGCACGCTCGTGAGCCTCGTGAACTTCGCGGCGCCCCTCCTCGTGTTCGGCGTCACCTCCCTCCCGCTCTTCCTCAACCTCCTTTTCCGGAGCCCGGACCTTCGCGTTGCCGCCGAGATTTCCGTGACCCTAGCGGTCGCCCTCGTGTTCGGGGCGGGCTTCGCCCTTGGCCGCATCGCGGGCGCCAACCCGTTGCGGCAAGGTTTGCGCATGACGATCGCCGCGCTCGCCACGTTCCTTCTGCTCGTCCTCCTGCAAACCGTCTTCCTGTGACGCGAGGGTTCTTACCGCGCGTCTCGTATCGGCGCCCGATGGGCGAACTCGTTTTCATCGGCCTCGGCCTGTTCGACGAGCGCGACCTATCGTGGCGGGCGCTCGACGAGGCGCACGCGTGTGACGTCCTGTTCGCGGAATTCTACACGTCCGCCCTGCGAGGGACCACCGTGGAGAGGTTGGCGGGGAGGATCGGCAAGCCGATTGCAGTGCTTCATCGGGAAGATGTGGAATCGGGTGTCGTCTTCCTCCGCGAAGCCGCGACGAAACGCGTCGGCTTCCTCGTTCCGGGGGACCCGATGATGGCGACGACGCACGTCGATTTGCGGCTTCGCGCGGAGGCCGCGGGGATCCGGACACGGATCGTGCACGGCTCGTCGATTTTCACTGCGGCCATCGGGACCCTCGGGCTGCAGGCGTACAAGTTCGGACGCACGACGACGATCCCGATTCCGGAGAGGGGATTCCGGCCCACAAGCCCGCTCGACGCGATTCGTGCGAACCGGGCGCAGGGACTCCACACGCTCGTCCTCCTCGACCTTCGCGAAGACGGCCGGTTCCTGAGCGCGAACGAGGCGATCCGATACCTGCTCGACCTTGGCGGCGACACGTTCCCGCCGGAGACGCTCGTGTGCGCCGTCGGCGGCGCCGGGTCGCCGAATCCGGTCGTCCGCGCGGATCGCGCGGCGCGGCTCGTCGACGCGGACCTCGGCCCGCCGCTCCATTGCCTCGTCGTGCCAGGGGCGCTCCACTACATGGAGCGAGCGGCGCTCTTGCGTCTCGCGGGCGCCCCGGCGGACGCGCTGCCGCCCGCGTGACCCCCCCTTCAAGCTTTCTCCGGGCCCGATCCTTCTCCTTATAAGGGCATTCGCAAGGGCAATATACGCGAGGGTCGTCAGCCCCGGCCGTGTCCAAGGGGCTTCTCCTCGACTTTGAAGCGATTGCGCACCGGGCGGACGGAGATCCGCAGCCCCTGCTCCGCGAGATCCGGAACCTCGGGTACGAGGTGTATCGCCGCGAGTTCTTGGCGGCGTGCGAGTACGTGATGTACATCGACCTCGCGCAGCACGGGTACGACAGCGCGGAGAAGTTCCTCGAGGCCGTGTTCAAACTCTTGGACCTGAAGCCGAAGCGGACGGAACTCATGTCCCTCGCTCCCGTGTTCGTGGAGCTCCACGCACACGCGCTGTACGAGGACGTACTTCGTGCGCTCCCGGAGCTCGCGAAGGGGCGAAAGGTCGCTGTGCTCGCTTCCCTGCCGGCATTCCTCGTCGCCCCCGTGCTCGCGCCGATCAAGGCGCACCTGGCCGCGGTCGTGACGCCGAAGGAGGCGAAGACGTGCCCGCCGAACCCCAAGGTGTACGAGACCGCGCTCGTGTCGCTGAAGCTGAAGGCGAAAGAGGTCGCGGTCGTCGCGGCCCACTGCCCGGACTTGGCGGCGGCGAAGCCCCTCGGCGTGCGCACGGTCCTCGTCCGCCGGGAAGGGGAGGCGACGTGCCCGCACGCGGACTTCGCGATCTCTTCCTTCGACGAGCTCGCGGCCGCCTTGAAGCCCACGAAGCCGGAGGTGGTCGCGCCCGCCCCCGGCTAGAGACCCGCGAAGTCTTGGACCCTCCACACGATGAGCTCCCACGTGCGCTCCATCGTGAGCGACTGGCCCCGGTGGCCCTCCATCCGGCCCAGCGCCCTCCGGTGAAATTCGTCGGACAAGTCCCACTGCCACGTGAAGGACTTCTTCGCAAACATATCGATTATGTCGTCCGTCCGGGCCTCTTCACGAACCGTGATGCGGGCGAACCGCATCGCGGGCGGAACCCGTCCCACGAGGTCGAGGATTTCTACGCCGGGCGGCCAGGAGGAGCGCTCCCAGCCGCACTCCCGGAGCGCGTCGACGTAGACTTGGCCCACGGCGGTCTCCGTGTGGGTGGTGTTCACGGTCGCCAGGTGCCCCCGCGTCACCCGCGCAAGCTCGCGCAATCCTTCCCGCCAATTCGGGAGGATGTGGAGCACGGCGACCGCCACGGAGTGGTCGAAGGCCTGGTCTCGGAACGGTAGGCGGCCCACGTCACCTTGGAGGAGCTGCGACAGCCGGCGGGCCCGCGCCTTCTCGAGCATCCGGCGAGCGACGTCGACGCCCACGACCTGCAGCCCGCGCACCTCTAGGGCCGCCGCGTATCGCCCCGTGCCGACGCCCGCGTCGAGGACCCGCCCCCTTTCGAAAGCCTCCACCATCTGCTCCGCGAGTCCGTCGAGGACGACGGGCGGCAGGCGGCGGGTCTCTTCGTACTCGTCCGCGATCCGGTCGAAGCTGAAGCGGGCGGGCACCGGGGGAACGAACGGGGTCTCGGCTAAAGCCCCTTCCCTTACACGGAACCATTACTTTCACTAACCCCCTGGGATTATCCTTAGCCGGGGGAAGGCCGTGTCCGCAGCGGGGAAAAAGATGGAAGCGAAGTCGATTGAGGAACTCCCGGGTGTGGGGCCCGCGACCGCGGAGAAACTCAAGGAGGCGGGGTTCGCGGACCTCATGGCGGTGGCCGTAGCCTCCCCCCAGATGCTCGCGGACGTCGCGGAGATCGGGGCGAACGTGGCGGTCAAGATCATCCAGGCGGCGCGGGAGGCGGTCGACGTAGGCGGGTTCGAGACCGGCGACGTGATCCTGGAACGGCGGAAGAGCGTCGCGAAGCTGACGACGGGGTCGAAGGCGCTCGACGAATTGCTCGGTGGTGGGCTGGAGACGCAGGCGATTACAGAAACTCACGGCGAATTTGGCAGCGGGAAGAGTCAGCTCGCGCACCAGCTCGCGGTGAACGCCACGCGTCCCGTGGACGAGGGCGGCCTCGACGGCCACACGGTCTGGATCGACACGGAGCAAACGTTCCGACCCGAGCGGATCGTGCAGATGGCGGAGGCGCTCGACCTCGACCCGGACAAGATTCTCGGGAAGGTCCACGTGGCCCGGGCGTTCAACTCACATCACCAAATGCTCCTCGTGGACAAGGCGAACGAGCTCGCGAAGGACTTCCCGATCCGTCTCATCGTCGCGGACTCCCTGACCGCCCACTTCCGCGCGGAATACATCGGCCGCGGGGTCCTCGCGGAGCGGCAGCAGTTGCTGAACAAGCACATCCACGACCTGATGCGGTTCGGGGACGTCCACAACGCGGTGATCTACGTGACGAACCAGGTCCACGCGAAGCCCGATGCGTTCTTCGGGGACCCGACGCGGCCGGTCGGCGGCCACATCGTCGGCCACAGCGCGACGTTCCGCATCTACCTGCGGAAGTCGAAGGGCGGCAAGCGGATCGCGCGCCTCATCGACTCCCCGAACCTGCCGGAGGCGGAGGCCGTCTTCTCCGTCTCGGAGGAGGGCGTGCGCGACTGAGTACGTGCGCACCGTGACGCGTTTGTCACGTACGGGACAAATCGCTTTATAGCGGTCGGTCGTTCGGCGCCTGCCATGGGCGAGCTGTCCAAGTTGCTCATCCCCGGACCCGTCCCAATCGACCCGCAGGTCATGGAGGAGTTGGTCAAGCCCGCAGCCCCCCACTACGGGGAGGAGTGGGTCCGACGGTACCGCGAGACCCTGGACATGCTCCGCCGCCTGTTTCAGATGAAAGCGTCCGACGTTTACCCGTTGGCGGGGCCGGGCCATGCAGGGATGGATGCGATCGCGTTCACGTTGCTTCGACGAGGCGACCGGGTCGTCACGATCGACAATGGGTTTTTTGGCGCACGAATCTCAGAAGTGATGCGCGCACACCACCTCAAGGTCGACGCCGTGTCGTCGAATTGGGGGGAACCGCCGGATGTCGAGGACGTGGAGAGGGCGATGCGGCGGGGGGCGAGGTGTCTCGTCGTCGTGCACAACGAGACCTCGACGGGGATGAAGAACCCGGTGCGGGAGCTCGCGAAGGTCGCATGGGACCATGGGGCTTGGACATTCGTTGATGCGGTCTCCTCCCTCGGCGGCCTGCCGCTGCCCTGCGACGCGTGGGGCATCGAGGCATGTTTCGCGGCGTCGCAGAAGTGCATCGCGGCGCCCCCGGGGATCGCGCCGATCGCGATTTCGAAGCGCCTGATGGACGAGGCGGACCCGAAGACCGCGCAAGGTTGGTACCTGAACCTGTTCACGTGGAACCGACTCCGCGAGGAGTGGGCCGAATGGCACCCCCAGCCGACGACGATCTCCACGAATGTGTTCTACGCGTTCCACCGCGCTCTCCAGGTGCTCCACGAGGAGGGGTTGGAGGCGCGGATTCGCCGACACGAGATTATCGGCCGTGCGTATCGGGAAGGATTGCGCGGGCTCGGATTCACGATGTTCTCGAAGGAGGAGTACTCCTCGAACACGGTGTCGAGCGCGCGCCCTCCAAAGGGGCTGGACGCGAAGGAGCTCATCGCGAGGCTGAATGGGGACCACGGGATCGTCATCGCAGGCACGCTCGGCCCGATGCGCGGTCAGGGGATCCGCATCGGCCACCTAGGCACGCAGGCGACCCCCGAGTATGTAGAACTCATGCTGACGGCGCTCGCCGGGTACGCGCGGAGCGTTGGCGTCATGGGCACACAGGATGCGATCGACCGCGCGATGCAGATCGCCGCGAAAGCGCGATGAGGGGGGAGGAGCGACAAGTGCCCCTTAGCCCTTCGGAGCGAAGTCTTCGATGACGTTCAGCATCGTGGCCTATGATGTGAAGACGAAGGACCTCGGCGTGGCGGTCGAATCGAAATTCCCCGCGGTGGGCGCTACGGTCCCGTTCGCGCAGGCGGGCGTCGGCGCGGTCGCGACCCAAAGCTATGCGAACACGACGTACGGTCCGCGCGGCCTTGCGATGCTGAAGAAGGGGAAGACGCCGAAGAAGGTGGTCGAGGCGCTGACGGCGCGGGACAGAGAGCGGGAGAAGAGGCAGGTCGGCGTCGTCGACGCGAAGGGTCGCACATACTCGTTCACCGGGAAGGAGTGCCATCCGTGGGCGGGGCACCTCGTCGGCAAGGGGTACGCCTGCCAGGGGAACATCCTCGTCTCTGAGGACGTAGTGGAGGCCATGGCCGTCGCTTTCGAGGCGACGGACGGCGACCTCCCGAACCGGTTGCTCGCGGCGCTTGCCGCGGGTCAACAGGCAGGCGGGGACCGGCGAGGCCAGCAGTCCGCCGCACTCCTCGTCGTGCGGGAGAAGGGGGGCTACGCGGGCTTCAACGACCGGTGGATTGACCTGCGCGTGGATGACCACCCGCGGCCGATTGACGAGTTGCACCGCACCTTCTTGATATGGGACATGACGATGCTCACACGGGAGGATCCAAGGAGCGTCGTCGACATCACGCGGGACGTCGCATTGTTCCTCCAGCGCTTCCTCGCGCGTGCGGGGTACTACGACGGCCCCGCGAACGGGACGTGGGACGCCCGCACGGAGGGCGCGTTCGAGGCGTGGATGGGCGTCGAGAACTTGGAGAACAAGCTTCGTAAGGACGGCAAGATCTGGGGGTCGGTGTGGCGGTACCTCCAAGAGAAAGCTGGTGCGCCGTGACCCGCCAGACGCACCGGCGGAACTGATAATTGTTTCAAAACGACCAAACATCCGGCGACGATGGGGGAACCGAGATGGACAGCGCCGGGCAGGCCCGACCCGAACAGGTGTCGCGCAAGAAGACGACTTCGGGTCAGCTGCTGACGTTCTTCATCGTGGTCCCCCTTATCGTGACGGTGGCCGTGATTGCCGCCGGTCTGGGGACCCGACAGGACGGGCAGCCGGCTGTGGACCTGGAACGCGTCCTGAAGAGCCGCGGCACGATGTTGGAGTTCACGATCCTCCTGATCGGCGCCCTTTCGTTTATCTCGGGGTATGCCGTCCGCGACATCCTCGGACGGAGGGCTCAGCGGTTCCGCCAAGTGGGGACATCGGTCGGGGACGGGGCAATGAGCGGGGTCGGGGAGCACGAGAGCTGATGGCAACTGCGCAGGCCACCGGCGGGGAGGCGGTACGCCGCGTCCTGCGGCGCTACCTCTCCCTTATCGCGCTCGGCATCGTCCTCCTCTTGGCCTACATTCTCTACACACTGCCGCCGGACGCGAAGGCATCCATCTCGAGCGCCCTCCAAGGCCTCCGAGGCGGCGCCATCGGCGGGCTCATGCTCGCCTACTCGGGGACCTTGCTCCTCGTCGGCGCGTAGGTGTACACGCCGATCAAACGGTCCGGAGACCCGCGGTACGCGCGGAAGGTCGGAGGAGTCGCGCGCTGGCTCAACATCCACATCGCCCTCAGCGTCATGGGGTTCGTCTTTGTCGCGGTCCACGCGGGCTTCCCGTTCAAGTTCCAGTCCGCGGACCTCGCCGCGAAAGGGTATGCGGGCCTCGCAACGTGGCTCCTACTCATCGTGACGATCAGCGGCGTCTTCGGCCGGTACCCGTACAACCGCCTTCCCGCGATGCGGCGCCCGTTCCGACTCTGGAAGGAAGCCCACATCATCGTGACCGCGCTCCTCTTCCTGTTCGCCCTGATTCACATCCTGATGCAGGCGCCCGGCTGACCGGCGTCACGCGACGGGCAGGTACTCGTCGAGGAACGCGAGGCAACGCGTGTACATGTCGATGAGGTTCGGCAGCCGCCGGGGCGAGTGGCCCTCGTCCGGGTATTCGTGGTAGACGAGGGTCTTCCCGGAACCTCGGAGTTTGTCCCGCACTTGGTGGGCCTCCTCGACGGGACACCGCGGGTCGAGGGCGCCGTGGATCATCAGGGTCGGCGCGCGGAGGCGGTCGAGGAAGTAGATTGGGGACCGGGCCGCGAAGAACTCCGGCTCCTTCTCTGGGTCCCCCATCTTCTGGTGGTCCCACTGCTTCAGGAAGCCGCGCTCGTTCGCGATCTCCGTCGCCCAGTTGAAGAACCCGCAGATCACGACGCCCGCGGCCCACACGTCCGGGTCCTGCGTGAGGGTGTGCATCGCGAGGTAGCCCCCGTACGAGCCGCCAAAGGCCCCGATGCGGTCGCGCGCCGCGAGCCCGCGGTCCACGAGGTACTTCGCGGCGTGCACGCAGTCGCGCCGGTCCCCGCCGCCGAGGTCGCGGTCGCTGAGCTTCTTGAACGATCGTCCGTATCCCGTGCCGCCGCGATAGTTCGGCGCGATTACGACGTACCCGCGGGACGCCGTGAATTGGATCGCGGCGGAGAAGTTGTTCAGGGACTGCGCCTCGGGGCCTCCATGGATGTACACGACCGCCGCGCGCTTGCGGTTCTGCGGCACGTACAGCCACGCAGGGATCTCGCGTCCGTCGACGGAGGGGTACCGGACGAGGGTCGGCCGCACGAGGCGCGCGGTCGGTAGGCGCGTCCGCACGGACCGCGTGAGCCGGCGGGCGCGGCCGTCCGCAATCCAGATTTCCATGGGCCGGCGGGCCTCGCTGTACAGGAACGCGAGCCGCCCATCGGGCAACCAGTGCGGGCGGTAGGCTACGCCCTGTTCCGGGGAGATTGCGCGGATTCTCCCGCTCTGGAGCGACCACGCGCGGATGACGAAGTTCCCGTCCACGTTCTCCACGAACGCGACCTCCTGCCCATCGGGGGACCACGCAGGCGAGCTTCGCTCCCAAGAGGGAGGAGGGAGCCATCGCATCGCCCCGGTCGCGAGGTCCACGATCCCCACGTCTTGGACGTCCTTCTCGGAGCTCGCGAACGCGAGCCGGGTGCCGTCGGGGGAGAACGGCTGGGGGTCTGCGACGTCTCCGGTGAGTTCGTACTCCACGTTCGGTCGCCCGAGCACGAGGCGGTCGCGCCCGTCGAGGTCCACGAGGCGCACGGTCTTGTTGTCCCCGACTCCCAGGCTGTACACGAGCGCCCCGCCATCGGGCCGCCAGGCGAACTCCGTGACGGTCTCCTCGTGGTCCGTCAGGCGGCGGGGCCCGCCGCCCTTCGAAGGAATCACGTACAGGTTGTCGACGTCCGCGACGCGGTTCGACGTGAACGCGATCCACCGCCCGTCCGGGGACCACATCGGCCCGCGGTCGTCCGCGGGGTGTTTCGTGAGGTTCCTCGGCCGCCCGCCCTTCGCGGGGATTACGAAGACATCGAAGTTCTCGTCCCCGTTGAAGTCCGAGTGGAACGCGACCCATCGTCCGTCCGGGGAGAAACCCGGCGAGAGGGACGCCTGTTTCATGCGCACGAGCTGGCGGTCCCGCCCCGTGCGCACGTCGAGCGCGTGGACGCTCCACAGCCCCGATTTGTTCGTCGTGTACGCGAGGGTGTGCGCGTCGGGGGACGGGTCGAACGCGCCGACGAGGAAGATCCTCTTCAGGACTTGCGGACCGAACGTGGGTTTCGGCCGGGCCATCGACTCCCCCGGAGACCCCATCGGCCTCGGCCACATAATCCCACCGCCGTCCAAGGGTACATACGGGCCTCCCCCGTTCCGCTTGCCGATGCGCACCGTGCGCGCGATCATGATCGAGGGGCAGGCCGTGCTCGACGTGTACGCGCTCGAGGACATCGTGGCGGTGTTGCGGAACGGCGGGCTCATCGTGTTTCCGACGGACACGCTCTACGGGCTCGGGGCGGACCCGTATCGTCCGGAGGCCGTGACCAAGCTGTTCGCCGCCAAGCAGCGGCCCGAAGGCCTGCCCGTCTCCGTCGTCGTCGCGAGTGTGGATGCGGCGAAGGAGTTCGCGGTGATCCCGCCACACGCGGAATCGTTCTGCCGCCAATGGTTGCCCGGCCCGCTGACCCTCGTGTTCCGCCCGACGGAACGCGCCCCGCGCGCGATCGTGTCAGCGCAGAACACCGTCGCGATCCGCGTGCCGAACCATCCCGTCGCCCTGTTGCTCGCGAAGCAATTCGGCCCGCTCACCGCCACGAGCGCGAACGTCCACGGGAAGCCGCCGCCCGTGGAGGCGTGGGAGGCGCAGGAGCAACTCGGGGACTCCGTCGACCTGTACGTGGACGCGGGCCCGTGCCCCGTCGGCCGCGAGTCCACGGTCGTCGATTCCACCGGACCCGAGCCAAGGGTTATACGAGAAGGGGCGGTATCTGCGGAACGCCTTGGACTTGAACGTCGACGTGATTGAGGCGCTCCGGAAGGCGGGGAAGGTCTCCCGGGAGGCGCGGGAGTACGGCGCCCAACTCCTGCGGGAAGGGATGACCCTGCTCGAGGCCGTCGAGAAAATCGAGGACCTCATGCGGTCCCGCGGTTGCCCGCCCGCGTTTCCGACGTGCCTGTCCGTGAACGAGGTCGCCGCGCACTACACGCCCACGCACAAGGACTCGACCGTGTTCCATCGCGGGGACGTCGTGAAGCTCGACCTCGGGGCGCAGGTCGACGGGTACCTGACGGATACCGCCACGACCGTGGAGATCGGGACGCGGAACTGGACGGAGCTCCTCCGGGCCGCAGAGGCCGCGCTCCAGGCCGCGATCGAGGTCGTTCGGCCGAACCTGCCCACGCGCCTCCTCGGCGCGACGATTGAGCGGACGATCGAGTCGTTCGGCTACAGGCCCGTCGTGAACCTCACGGGCCACTCGATCGAGCGGTTCACGGTCCACGCGGGGAAGTCGATCCCGAACGTCGGCGACCACGGGGAGGACGTGCTCGACGAAGGCGACCTCATCGCGATCGAGCCGTTCGCCACGAACGGGGCAGGGAAGGTCGACGGGAGGAAGACGGGGAACATCTACCGCGTGATGCGCGTGCGGGACGTGCGCCCGGAGTCCACGCACGCGTTCCTGCAGACGATCCACACGCGGTTCAACCGCCTCCCGTTCGCGGAGCGATGGTGCTTCCAGCTCGATAGGAAGGCGCCTGCGCACTTGGCGCGCCTCATGCGCACGGGGCTCGTCTCCACGTACCCGTCCCTCGTCGACATGGGCCGGGGGATCGTGGCCCAGGCGGAGCACACGATGCTCGTGACCGCGGACGGGGCGGAAGTCCTCACGTAGCCCCCGCGAGGCCCCTATAAAGACCCCTCCAAAGTCTTATGCCGGACTGGCCCGATGAGTTTGTGCCCCGCGAGGCACTCCTTGACGGACATCAAGAAACTCGTACTGGACGTGCTCAAGCCGCACAGCCCGTCCATCATCGAACTGTCCCGCCGGCTCGCCGCCCTGCACGGGGTCGTCGGCGTGAACTGCACGATCGACGAGGTGGACCAGGAGACGGAGAGCCTGAAGATCACCATCGAGGGGTCGGCGATCGATTACGAGAAGGTCGAGGCGACCGTGCGGGACATGGGCGCCGTCATCCACTCCGTGGACAGCGTGTCTGCGGGCAAGAAGCTCGTGGAGCCGATGAAGACGCCCCAAGACCTATGAGGGCCCCTTCGCCTTCGCGGCGCGCGCTTCCTTGACCCGTTCCGCGATTCGCCGCACGACGCTCGTCTTGTAATAGTCCGCCTTCACGAGCACGCGGCCTTCCTGCTTCCACGGGGTGGACGGGTGGGCCCGCTCCGTCTCGATCCGCGGCTTGAGGCCCAGGGAATCTGCGGCCCGCGCGATCTCCTCGACCGTCGGCGCGTTCACCGCCAGACGGCGCGTGACCCGCCGTCCGTCCTCCCGGGACCGCTCCGCGTCGAAGTACGCGGGGTATAGGATGATCGCGCGCCGCTCCTTCGCCATGGCCCGTGCGTGGAGCGGACCGCGGGACTTGAACCTTCCTTTGCCGGGGCCGTAGCTTTATTGCCCCTCCTCGTTTCTCCCGCGGGGGAAGTATGTCGGATCCGGACTTGGTCGATTATGCGGTCGAGTACGCGCAGTCGAAGGGGGCTGCGTACGCGGAGGCGCGCTACGAGCACCAGGTCGAGGAGTCGTTCACCCTGAAGAACGGGGTCCTCGACGCGCTCGGGCTCACGGAGGACGCGGGGATCGGCGTGCGCGTCCTCGCGAATGGCTCCCTCGGGTTCGCCGCCACGAACTTCCTGACGAAGGGGGAGATTAAGGCGGTCGTCGACAGCGCCCTGAGGAGCGCGAAGGGCGCGAAACGGAAAGACCCGATTGTGTTCGCCCCGGAGCCGGCGGTCGTGTCCAACTGGTCCGTGCCGGAGTCCCGGAAGCTTGCGAACGTGCCCGTGGAGGACAAGGTCGAGGAAGTCCAGCACATCGACCGAGAGCTCGTGGACCTGAATTACAAGATGCCGGCGCGGTTCTTCGCGCTCAACACGATCCGCATCACGAAGTACTTCGCGAACAGCGAGGGGTCGAAGATCCGCTCCTACAGCCCGCGCGTCCGCTTCTGGTACTTCCTGACGCTGATGAAGGACAGCGACGTGGAGCAGTGCTACCGGAACTACGGCTGGGCCGGCGGGTGGGAAGCGCTCAAGGAGTGGCGGACGCTCGACAAGACGCTCGAGGAGGCGCGGACCGCGTGGAACGCGCTCGACCACGGGACGAAGTCGCCGGAGGGGCGCATGGACCTCGTCGCGGGCCCGCAGGTCGCGGGCATCGCGTCGCACGAGAGCTGCGGCCACCCGACGGAGGCGGACCGCGTCCTCGGCCGCGAGGCATCCCAGGCGGGGAAGTCGTTCATCTCCCCGGAGTCCGTGGGCATGAAGGTCGGGAGTCCGGTCGTGAACGTCGTCGACGACCCGACCGTGGAGCACGCGATCGCCTTCTACCTGTACGACGACGAGGGCGTGCGCGCCCGGCGGCGGTACCTGTACAAGGACGGGATCGTGAACGAGTTCCTCCAGAACCGCGAGACCGCCGCCGTGCTCGGAACGAAATCGAACGGCGCCGCGCGGGCGACGAACTACGACCGCGAAGCGATTGTCCGGATGGCGAACACGTTCGTGGAGCCGAAGGACTGGTCCGTCGAGGAGATGATCGAGGACGTGAAGCACGGCATCTACATGAAGAGCTTCATGGAGTGGAACATCGACGACAAGCGGTACAACGGCAAGTACGTGGGCCGCGAGGCGTATCTGATCGAGAACGGCGAGGTCAAGGGGCCCGTGCGGAAGACGGTCGTGGAGCTGACGACGCCCGCGTTCTGGTCCGCGGTCGACGCGGTCGGCAAGGACTTGGAGTTCGAGGCGGGCTGGTGCGGCAAGTCGGACCCCGGTCAGCCGCTCGACGCCGCCATGGGGGGGCCCACGATCCGCCTGCGCAACGTTTCCTTGAGGTGAGATCATGGAGGATCACGCAGAGAAGATCGTCAAAGCGGGGCTCGAGCTCGGCGCCCAGGACGTCGTGGCGGAGATCGTGACGGACCGCAGCTACCAGGTCCGGTTCGCGCAGAACCAGCCGGTCATCGCGAACGAGTGGCGAAAGTCGATCGGCCAGGTGTTCCTCGCGTACGACCGGCGGGTCGTCGTCGGCCAGGTTACGGACTTCTCGAAGATTCGCGAGACCGTGGGGAAGTTGGTGAAGGTCGCGAAGGTGTCCCAGGAGAACCCGGAGTATGCGGGACTCGCGAAGGGGCCGTTCAAGTATTCGCGGGCGAACCTCGACCGGAAGGTCCTCGCGCTGACGGACGGGTCCGATTACGTGGAGGCCGCGATCAACGGCGCGCTCGAGGAGGGCGCCAAGGAATGCGCGGGGTCCTTCTGGCGATACCATACGGAGCACTTCCTCCACACGTCGAACGGCGCGGAGGGGCACGACGTGCGGGCGAGGCTGTACCTCTCCATCCGCGCCCTCGTGTCCCTCGAGTCGAGCGGCCACGGGGTGTCCTGCGCCTCGCGGAGGTCGCAGTTCGAACCGGAGAGCGCGGGCCACAAGGCGGGCAGGATCGCGGTCCTCGCGAAAAATCCGAACTCCGGGAAGGAAGGGAAGTACGACATCGTGTTCGACCCGCTTATCTTCGGTTCCCTCGTCGATCAGGTCGGCGGCCGTTCCTCCGCATACTTTGTCCAGGCCGGCTTCTCTCCGTTCCTGAAGAAGCTCGGGAAGAAGGTCGCGAGCGAGGCCGTCACGATTTGGGACGACGGGGCCGCGGACACGATCGGCGCCCGGCGGTTCGACGACGAGGGCGTCCCGACGAAGCGGAAGGCGATCGTGCAGAACGGCGTGTTAAAGACGTACCTGCACAACACGTCAACCGCGAAGAAGTTCAAGACAAAGACGACCGGGAACGCGGGTCTCATCGCGCCGCACCCGCACGCGCTCCTCGTGAAGCCGGGGGACTGGACGCGGGACGAGCTGTTCGGGGAGGTCAAGGACGGCCTCTGGCTGACGAACACGTGGTACACGCGTTACCAGTCGTTCGTCTCGGGCGATTTCTCGACGATTCCGCGGGACGGGATTTTCCGGATTCGGAACGGGGAAATCGTCGAGACGTGGAAGGACATCCGGCTTACGGACAACCTGATCGAGCTGTGGAAGCGCGTCGAGGGCCTCAGCAAGAAGACGGAACAGGTCACGTGGTGGGGCGAAGTCGGAGTCCCGACGATCGCGCCGTACGCGCTCATCCGGAAGGTCGGGATTACGCGCAGCGCGATGTAGTCGGGGCGAACGCGTCCGGACTTAGGCCTTCTTTGACTCGACCAGCACGGCGTTGATCACGCCGTCCTGGCCCGGCCGCGAGGTCACACGCGCGGTCCCGAGCTCCGTCACGATCGTCGCCGTCCGGGTCACGATGTTCCGCGTGACGAAGTGCGGGTTCGACGGGTTGTCCTTCACGGTGAGAATCTTCGCGCGCTTCGTCTTTCCCGTCTTCGGGTCCGTGACGTTCGCCCACTCCGCGTTCAGGATGCGCACCTTCTGGTTCGCGCCCCGCACGCGGTACAGCTTCACCTTGTGCGGCCCGAGGAACGCGTATTGCTGCTCCCGCCCGATCTCGAACTTCCGCTTCTTGCGGAGCGGACGGTACCGTCCGCCGGACGGTTTCCGCTTCGAACGTCCCTGCCAGAGCGCCATGGGTTCACGCGAGGGTCGAGTCGAAGGGGCGGTCCGTATAAATGGGTTGCGGTGTTTTCCGCTCCCGTGGCGGTGAATCTCCTCCTTCACCCGATCGTCGGTCTCCTCGCGATCGCGCTGTTGCTCGCGGCGTTCACCGCCAAAGTCCGAACGCGGAAACAATACGTCGTGCACTATGCGCTCGGAATGTCGTCGTTGGCGCTTTCGTCCCTTGCGTTCGCGCTCGGGTTCCTCACGTTTTTCCAGGCGGCGAGGGAAGGTGTCGAGTTCGAGGAGACACTCGTCTTCCACCTAATCGCCGCCGCGGTCCTTTTCGTCGTCCTCCTTGCCCAGGCGCGAATGGGGCTCGCGATGTGGCGGCGGAAGCGGCACGACGTATATCTCGCGCGCCACCGGGCGACCGCGCGGATTCTCGTCGTTTTGGCGGTTCTCCTCGCGGTCCTCGGCGCGGTCACGTTCGTGACGATTCGCTAGAGTAGCTGCACGGTGATGTCGCCATCGACGTCCACGATGGCAGCGTGGCCCTCCCGCGCGAGGCCGGAATTCACGACCGTCGTCGGCCCGATCTTCGCGACCCCGCGTGCTTCGTGGATGTGTCCGCACAGGACCACGGGCGGCTTGTATTCCTCTACAATCGTGCGGACGGCGACGCTGCCCACGTGCTCCCCGGAGTGGACGACGTCGACCGCACCCCGCGGCGGCGGGTGGGACACGAGAATCGCACTGGGCTCCATGACCCTCCGCAGCGCCTGCTCGATTTCCCGCTCGGACAGCTCGAAGGGCGTGTGGAATGGCGTCGGGTTCGAGCCACCGATGCCGACGAACGTGTGGCCGGCGAGGGTGACCTTCCTCCCGTGGAGGTTCACGCCGAGTTCGGTGAGAACGGGGACGACGCTTCTTGGATCGCAGTTGCCCGGAACCGCCAGCGTGGGCACGGGGAGGCCTTGCAGCAACTCGCGCGCGTACTCGATCGGTCCGAAGTTCGTCAAGTCCCCCGCCGCCACGAACACGTCCGGCCCGTGCTCCCGGATGCGGTCGCGGATCATCTGCGCGGCCCGCGGGGACGCGTGGATGTCCGAGGCGACGAGGATCCGCACGCGCTCACCCGAGTCGGATCCCCAGCGTGAGGTCGCCGTACACCGCAAGGTACGCGGCGACGTATCCGAGGATTGCGCCCGCGTTCAGCAACGGTAGGCCGGCCTGGGGATTCCCCTTCATCACGAACCGCATGAGGAGCGCGAAGCCGACAAGGGTGCCCGCCAGGGTTGCGAGCGCCACCAGCAGATTCCCGCCAATCCCGAAGACGGCCGTATTCCGGTCCGCGAGGGAAATGGCGGCGGAGACGACGAGGATGCCGGGGATGATGATGTCCCCGAGGCCCATGAACATCGCCTCCCGCTCCTCCCCCGAGGCGATCTGCGCACGGAGGCTCTTCTGGCGGAGGAACGAGTAGCGGCGCGACTTCGGAATCACGATGAGGATGGGTAGGCGTTCGCCCGCGACCGCGTCCGCGAGCGTGACCATGTGCTTCGTCTTGTACACGGAGATCGCGTCATAGATCGCGAGGGCGATGAGCAGGACGAGCGCGGGCAGGATTGCGAACGAGATCCCGAGGATGGCGGTGACGCCCGCGGCGACCGCGATCCCGACGGCGTCCACGAGGTACCACTCCGGGTATTTCGCGAGCGCATAGGTGAGGGCCCCGGAAATCACGATTGCCTCGAGGTTCGCGAACAGGTCTGCGAGGGGGGAGTTGAACCAGAGGAACAGGAGGTAGAACGGGAGGAAGAACACGAGGAGCATCGTGAAGAACATCGCGCCGAGGATCACGTACTTCATGATGTTCTGGCGGCGGAGGCGTATGATGAGCAGGATGAGGCCCGTGAACGCGAGGATGAGGCCGACGTAGATCAGGGAGTTCACGGGGTCGTTCGGTTCCTCGAACACGGGGCCTGTCGTGTTCTGGAACGCGGGCGCAAGGAGGAGCGCCCCGAGCTGGGCCACGACGACCACGGAGGCCATCGCGAGGATCGGCGGGATGTCCTTCCGCATGGCTCCGCCCTTACTCGCGGTGGATGCGGCCGAACGCGACGGTGCCCGCGATCTTCTCGATGAACACCTTCACGATCTGCCCCTTCGCGGTGCCGGGGATGTAGATGATGTACTTGTCCTTCTTCGCGATGCCGTCGCCCTTCTTGCCGACGTCCTGAATCATGACCTCATACACCTTGCCCTCGACGAGGACCCTTTCCTCGACCTTCTGGGCTTTCCTCGCGACCTTCACGGGCCTCCGGGCGCCGCACGCGTCGCACTCCAACATCTGGATGCGGTCCTCCTTCACGAGGCGCGTGTCGGGCCGGTTGCATTCGGAGCAGATCACGTACGTGTCAATGTACGAGCGGACTCGGTCTGCGACCTGTTGAGCCGTTACCTTCCCCTTGAAAACGACGCGCCGCTCCTCGAGCGCGCCCGCGGTGCCGAGTTCCCGGAGGAGGTACTGGAGGACGGCGTTCGCGTCTCGGTTAATCGCGGTCGTGATGTCGACGAAGTTTCGCAGCACCGTCGTCTTCCCCTCGACGATGATATCCGGCTCCGGCACCTGGAACCGGTCGCCAGAGGCGATGGGCTTCGGCAAAGCCTCCTTCGCCCGCTTTAAGAGGGAGTCGTACGAGGCAGTCATGCGGGGTTGCGACGTGAGGCCGGGGGATAAACCTTTCCTCATCGCAACGAAAGCGAACGTTGATGCCCCCTTCGAGAATCGTCGCCGCGTGACGACGCCGCCGATCCCGCCGGAGACGCAGCCGTTCCTCCGGTACCTGCCCACGATCGCGGAGTTCATCCGCACGGACCGCCGGCCCTCGCGGGGCGAGTTGTCGCTCGTCCGGATGTTTGCGCCGGACGTGTTCAACGGCCTTCGCGCACTTACGTACGAGAAGATCGTGGAACTCGCGTCCCCATACGAGGCGGACGAGGAGTTCGCTCCGTACGTGCGGCTCGTGAAGTCGGGGCAAGGCCGCGCGTGGCTCACGGACGTGCTCGCCCAGATCAAGTCGATGTGACTATCCCGCGAACTTGGCCGCCGCGCGCGTGAGGCCGAGGTGGATCGGGGACGGCCGCAACGGCCGCGACCGGAGTTCCGGGTGGAACTGGGACGCGATGAAGTACGGGTGGCCCTGCAACTCGAGCACCTCCATGCGCCGTCCGTCGTCGGATCGGCCGACGTACTTCAGTCCCGCCGCCTCGATTTTCTCGAGGTACGCGGGGTTGATCTCGTATCGGTGGCGGTGGCGCTCGTAGATCGTGGTGTCCCCATACAGCTTCGCGGTCGCGCACTCGGGCTCGAGCGTGACTTCGTGGGCGCCCAGCCGCATCGTCGCGCCCATGCCCTTCACGGACCGCTGCTCTGGCAGGAGGTCCACGACGGGATGGGGTGACTTCGGGTTGAACTCCGAGCTGTTCGCGTCCTCGAGGCCGAGCACGTGACGAGAGAACTCCACGGTCCCGAGCTGGAACCCGAGGCACACGCCCTGGAACGGAATCTCGTTCTCCCGCGCGTACTCGATGGCGGCGATCTTGCCCTCGATCCCGCGGTCCCCGAAGCCGCCTGGGACGAGGATGCCCTCGGCGCCGCGGAGCAGGGGCTCTGCGCCCTTCTTCTCGATGTCCACGCTCTCGACCCAGCGGATGTGGACGCGGCACCGCGTCGCGGCGCTCGCGTGGTGGAACGCCTCGATGTGGGACAGGTACGAATCGCGGAGGTGCGTGTACTTCCCGACGAGCGCGATCGTGCACTCTCGCTCCGGATCCCGAAGCCGATCGAGGTAGTCCCGCCAGTCCTCGAGGTCTTCCTTCTTCGCCTCGAGTTCCAGCTTCTTCATGATGTAGTCCGTCAGCTTCTGTTCGTCGAGGAGGATCGGCACGTCGTAGATCGTGGGCGCGTTCGGCGCGCTCACGACGCCCTCGACGGGCACGTCGCAGAAGAACGCGATCTTCTTGCGGATGTCCGGGTGGAGCGGCTCGTCCCCGCGCGCGACGATCGCGGACGGCTGGATGCCGATGCTGCGCAGCTCGCGGACGGACTGTTGTGTCGGCTTCGTCTTCTGCTCCCCGACCGTGCCGAGCATCGGGACGAGAGTCGTGTGGACGAACAACACGTTTTCCCGTCCGATCTCCATCGCGAGCTGGCGCATCGCCTCGAGGAACGGCATGCCCTCGATGTCCCCGACGGTACCGCCGACCTCGACGAGCACGATGTCCGCGCCCTCGCGCTGCCCGACGCGGCGCATCCAATCCTTGATCTCGTCCGTGACGTGCGGGATGATTTGCACGGTCTTGCCGAGGTAGTCCCCGTTCCGCTCCTTCTCGATGACCGCGCGGTAGATCTTGCCCGTCGTGATGTTGTTGTCCCCGGTCAGGTTCACGTCGAGGAACCGCTCGTAGTTCCCGAGGTCGAGGTCCGCCTCCGCACCGTCGTCGAGCACGAACACCTCGCCGTGCTGGTACGGATTCATCGTGCCCGCGTCGACGTTCAGGTACGGGTCGATCTTGATCGGGACGACCTTCAAGCCCTTCGACTTCAACAGCACGCCGATGCTCGAGGTCGTGATGCCCTTCCCTAGGCCAGACATCACGCCTCCCGTGACGATAATGAATTTCATGCCATCACGGGAATGAGCCATCGGCCGCACTCCACATAAAGCTTTGTGACGCAGGTGCGCAAGTCCGCGTCGTCCCGCTCACGACTTCGCGCGTCCGCGGCGCTCCGGCCCCTTCGTCACGCGCACGAGGTTCGCGAGCCGCCAGCGGATGAACGCGTACAAGGCGGCGAGGTTTCGCGCCTTGTCGTACTCGCGGACGACCCGTGTCGCCTCGTCCGGGTCCGCCTTCAGATCTCGGACGAACCGCCCGATGTTCGGCAGCGCGCGCGTGAGCTCGTCGACGACGGGCACGCTCGCGGCCTGAGACGTGCGCGAGAGCGGGTTCAGATCCACGCTGATCACGAGTTTGGCCATGCGTGCGAGCGCCTCCGCCCGGTCGCCATCCTCGAGGGGCACGAGCACGACGTCCGCGCGGTAGATGCCCTCCTTGTGGCACAACGCCCGCTTCGACTCGAGCCCGGGAATCCGCGCGTTCGGCCGCGGGCCCAAGACGTCCGTCGCTCCCGCCTTCCGAAGCACCCGCACGAGCTGGCGGACCCGCGCCTCCGTGCGATGGAACAGGTTGACCTCCACGCGTGCGGGGACGACGGCGGCAAGCCGTGCGACGTGGTCCGCCGCCAACGCGGCGACGTTCCCGTTCACGGAGATCACCGGCCGTTCCGCGGTCACGAGGAACGCCGCGGCGGCCTTCTCCGCGACCAACGCGGGTGCGCTCGTCTCCTCGCCGAGCAGGTAGTCCCACGCCTCCCCGCGGCCGTGCGCGATGAGGCCCTCGAGCGCGGCGATGCCCTGGCGGTGGGCCTGCACGAGGCGCTCCCGCGTCTTCAGGGACGCGTATCGCGGGTGGGTCCGCGGGACGGGCACGGAGGAGGGAAGGCGTTCCCCGTATAAGGGTCACAGCCGGGCCCGCACGGCCGCGACGACCTTGTCCACGCCGTGCCACAGCGGGTCGCACGTCGGCAACTTGAACGTGGCCTCGTACTCGCGGACGGTCGCGTCGACGTGCTCCCGGCTCATGTCCTCGTGGTTCAGCGTGATCGCGACGACCTTGCCCGGGGAGAACAGCTCGAGCATGCGGATCTCGTCCCCGACCGTCGGCATCGGCCACGACACTACGTCTTGGCGGAAGCGCCGGATCTTTCGCGCGGGCGCGTGCTGGAGCACGATCGCCTGCGGCATCGCTGCCATGCAAATCGCGCGGGTGCCGCACACGTACGCGGGGTGGCTGATGCTGCCCTGCCCCTCGACGACGATGACCTGCGGCTTCGTCTCCTCGTACCCCCGCACGATCTCCCCCTCGAGCTCGCCGACCATGAAGTCCCCCGTGATCGCGTCGATCGGGACGCCGTAGTCCGCGCCCTGGAGAAGGCCCGTCTGTCCCGTCGCGACGAACGTCGCCGTCACGCCCGCCGCGTTGAGCGCCTCCGTGAGCAAGATCGCGGTCGTCCGTTTCCCGATCGCCCCGTCCGTCCCGAGCACGGCGAGGCGGAGGCACGGCAGCTTGCGGGCCAGGTCGCTGAACTGGAGGAGTTCCCGGAGCGGGCGGGGCTTCCGCACGTCCACGAGCCGCACGCCGTGCTTCGCCGCGAGCGCCGCGAATTCGGGATCGTCGGCGAGGTGCTCATGGAGTCCCGCGACGACGTTCAGGCCGTTCTGGATCGCTTCCCGGATCACGGGCCGAAACTCTTGCGGGATGTAGCCGCCAAACGTCGCGACCCCGACAATGAGCGTACCCGGGCGGAGCCGCTCGATTCCCTCCCGGAGCGTGCCGACGATTGGGATGCCCTGCGACACGCCGTCCAGCACCTCCCCCGCGTCCCGTCCCGCGCGGGTTCGGTCGATGACCCCGACGATCGCGTACCGGCGGGAGTACCGGACGAGGCCGTTCGCGGTCTTCCCGCTGGGGGTGCCGAAATACCCGTCGGCCAGGACGAGCGCCCGTTCCGTCAAGTCTTACCGTCCGGGATATCCTTGCCAATCCCTTTAAATATCATTGAGTCGCACACGGCTACCCCGTATGCCGCCGGTGATCCTCCTCCTCCCCAGCGTGTTCACCGTCCGGTCGGGCATTCCTCGGGCCGCGTCGCGGTTGCGGGAAGGCCACCAGCTCCTTGCGAAGGGCAACGCGCCGGCGGCGCTGAAGGCGTACGAGGCGGCGATCGCGGAGGACCGCGAGGACGCGGGCGCGTGGACGAACAAGGGTGTCGCGCTCGACGCGCTCGGGAGGGAGACGGAGGCGCTCCGGTGCCACAACCGCGCAATCGCGCTCCGGCCGAAGTGCGTGGAGGCGTGGATCAACAAGTCGGTCGCGCTCCTCCACATGGGTAACTTCGACCGCGCGCAGTCCGCGATCGACGTCGCGATTCAGTTAGCCCCGGACCACGAACTCGCGTGGCTGAACCGCGGGATCCTGTTCGCGCGCCGCGGGAAGTACGAGGACGCGCTCGTGTGCTTCGACCGCGCGTTGGCGATCGACACGGACTGCCTGACGGCGCTCTTCAACAAGGGTTCCGTGCTCGCGC
>JACQPO010000085.1 GCA_016207545.1 Methanobacteriota archaeon
AAGAAGCGCTAAGCGCCTCTCCCCTTCGCTTTGGGCCGTTCGCTCCTGGGGAAGGGAGCGAGTTTCAAACCCTCTTGAACCTTTTTCCTTTGCCTTCTTTTCATTTCCGTCGCGAGCACATGCGCGATTCGCAACGGCTCCGGTTGTCGCGTGCGGCACAACGCGCGGACGATGCGGACGGCGGTTCGCGTCGCGACGCGATGTCCCGTAGATACGAAGAGCGGTTTCGTGGATTGGGACGTTCGCATGGCGTACCCGAGCACTTCCCCGTCCACGACGACTGGGGCGCCCCCGCCGGGTTCGAGGGACCCCCGGATGGAGCCGACGAGGGGATGCTTTGCGACGCCAATCGTGGGCACACCGAGCCGGATGCCCACGAGGCACGCGATCCCGCACCGCGCGGGGTGGAGCTGTCCGTGTCCATCCACCAATAGGACCGTGGGCCTCTCCCTGAGTCGCGCCGCGGCGGCCTCGATGAGCGGCCACTCGCGGTACGCCAAGTACGTCGGAATGTACGGGAACGAGACCGGCTGCGTCACCCGGACCTCCTCGACGACCGTCAAGTCCGACGCCCGAAGGACAACGAGCGTCGCGAAGCCTCGGTCCCCCTCGTACGACACGTCCACACCGCCGACCGTGCGCACGCTCCGGAAGCCGTTTCGTCGCGATACCTTCGTCGCGAGTTCGATTTGTTCCGCTCGAAGTTCTGCGAGGAGCGGCCCGCCGCGAAAGGCGTTGAAGAAAGGCCCTCGCGCCGCGAGCCCGCTCCCCGCGACCACGCGACGTGCGTTGGGTAGCTCGGGATGGTCGCGAAGGACGCGGGCGATCGCCGCGCTCGCACGCACGTCCCCGAGCGCCCGGGCGACGTCTGCTACGCGCGCGAAGTGTCCGGGCGGGATTTGCCGGAGCAGGGTTTCGAGTTCCGCGAGGAAGTCCACGGCCGTCGAGCCGCGAGGGCCCGCATAAGCGTTCCCACGAGGGGTGCGTCCGTTAACGTTATCCCGCGTTCCCGCCTTCGCGCGGCCGTGTCATCCCTCCTGCTCCGCGGCGGCTGGATTGTCACCCAGAACGCGAAGCGGGAGGTGGTCCGCGGCGACGTGCTCGTCGAAGACGGTCGGATTGCGGCGGTCGGCGAGGTCCGCGGCGGCGCGGACGAGTCGCTGGACTGTGCGGACGCGGTCGTCCTCCCCGGCCTGATCAACGCGCACACGCACGTGGCGAACACCCTCCTCCGCGGCCTGGCGGACGATGTGCCGCTCGAGAAGATGCTGGAGAAGGCGTTCGCGGCGGACGCGCTGCTCACCCGCCGCGACGTTCAGATCGGCGCCCTCCTCGGCTGTGTGGAGATGCTGAAGTCCGGGACGACGAGCTTCCTCGACCTGTTCTATTGGGAGGATGAGGTCGCCCGGGCGGTCCGGGAGGCGGGAATGCGCGGGTTCCTCGCGTGGACCGTGCTCGACAAGGAATACACGACGCAGCGCGGCGTGCCCGTGAAAAACGCGGCGCAGTTCGTCCGGAAGCACAAGGCGCAGAGGCTCGTCACCCCCCTCGTCGGCCTGCAGGGCGTCTACGTTTGCTCCGAGGAGACGTACGCGGCCGCGAAGGAGCTCGCGGAGGGGGAGGACGTGAAGCTCCACACCCACCTGTCCGAGACGCGCGTCGAGGTGTACGAGCACGAGAAGAAGACGGGGATGCGGCCCGTGGAATGGCTCGACAAGATTGGTTTTCTCGGACCTCGGCTATCCGCGGCCCACTGCGTTTGGGTCACGATTCAGGAGGTCCGCGCGCTCGCGGCGCGGGGCGTGGCGGTCGCCCATTGCCCCGTGAGCAACATGAAGCTCGCCTCCGGCGGGGTCGCGCCCTTGCCGGAGATGTTCGAGTCCGGCCTGGCGGTCGGGCTCGCCACGGACTCCCCGCTCAGCAACAACGGACTGGACATGTTCGGCGACATGAAGATGTGCGCGCTCCTCCATAAGGCGACGCGATGGGACGCCTCCGTGCTCCCCGCGCAGAAGGTGCTCGACCTCGCGACGATCGACGCCGCGAAGGCGATCGGCGTCGACCGCGACCTCGGGTCCGTCGAGGTCGGCAAACGCGCGGACCTCGTCGTCGTCGACTTTCGACGACCGCATACGACGCCTTTTTATCCCGCCAACCTCATTTCCCACCTCGTCTACTCGTGCCGGGGAGGAGACGTTCGGGCAACGATCGTGGACGGAGTCGTGCGCGTCGTGAACGGTCGCGTTTTGGGCATCGACGAAGCTGAAGTCCTATCACGCGCCCAAGAGGTCGCCTCCGAGTTGTTCGGGTGACGCGATGATTTGCGGCGTCGACGAGGCGGGTCGTGGCCCGGTCATCGGGCCGATGGTCGTCGCCGGCGTGGTCTGCGAGTCCGACGTGCCCCTCCGCCAGCTCAACGTGAGGGATTCCAAGAAGCTCTCGCCGGAGCGGCGCGAGGCGCTCGTCCCCGAAATTCATAAGGTGTGCAAGTACGAGATCATCGTCGTGCCCGCCGAGGACATCGACGCGATGCGGAAGGAGATGACCCTCAACGACTTCGAGGCGAAGCTGTTCGCGGGGATCATCGAGAAGCTCCACCCGGAGGTCGCGTACGTGGACAGTGCGGACGTGGACGAACACGAGTTCAAGAAGGCGATCCTGCGGGAACTCTCGTTCGAAGTGGACCTCGTGAGCAAGCACGGGGCGGACGACCTCTTCCCTGTCGTCTCCGCGGCGAGCATCCTCGCGAAGTCGCGTCGCGACGCTTCGATTCGGGAAATCGAAGCGGAAATCGGGCAGAAGGTGGGAAGCGGGTATTCCCACGACCAAGAGACGATTGCCTTCCTCGAGCGATGGCTCCGCGAGAAGGGGACGCTGCCACCGCACACCCGCGCCTCGTGGGACACCGCGCGCCGCCTCCTCGGCCTTGCCGCGACCCGCAAGATTGATGAGTTCACGGGAGGCGGGCGGTGAGGGAACTCCTCGAGGACGCGATCCGCAAGTTCAACGCGAAGGCGCAGACGGACGAGAAGCTGAGGGGCGAGCTCGAAGGGGTCGAGCGGAAGGTGTTCGTCGACCTTAAGGACGGCCCGAAGTACCACTTCGTGCTCAAGCACATGGAGATCGGCGCGGTCGGCGAGGGCCCCATCGACTCGCCGGACATCACGATCCTGAGCGACACGGCAACGTTGACGGCGGTCCTCAGGAAGGAAATGGGCCCCATGAAGGCGTACGCTACGCAGAAGTTGAAACTGAAGGCATCGCTCGACGACTTGCTGCGGTTGCGGAAATTCTTCTGATTGTTTCGTTGCTCGATAGGTTTATCTAAAACCCACCTTTCTTGTCGCGCGCAGCGGGGTGGGGTAGCTAGGAGATCCCGTCGGGCTCATAACCCGGAGATCCCAGGTTCAAATCCTGGCCCCGCTACTGCTTTCCGCGTCCTCATTTTTCTCTAGTTTTGGACATTCGGACGAGAACCTTAATAAGCCGTGACCCGGCATGGCCACGGCGCCGAGGCGCCCATGGAGCGCGTTTCTACGGGCATCGTGGGGCTGGACGCCATGCTCCGAGGCGGACTGCCGGCGGGGCGGTCGTACATCGTGACGGGCCCCTCGGGGAGCGGCAAGTCGATCCTCGCGATGCATTTCCTCTTGGACGGGCTGAAGCGGGGGGAGTCGGCGATGCTCGTCGCTCTCGACGAGCCGCCGAGCGAGATCAAGTCGAACATGGAGGCGTTCGGCTGGAACCTCGACCAGCTGACGACGCTCGACGCGACCCCGGACATCCGGGCGCACAAAAAGAAGAACGTCATCGACGTCGGGACGACGCTCGACGTCCGCGACATGGAAAAGGTGCGCGACC
>JACQPO010000091.1 GCA_016207545.1 Methanobacteriota archaeon
AACCTCGTGCCCGTCGACGGCCCCTTGGACCGCGTGGACGAGGCGATCCTCGTCGACCTGTCGTCCGCGTCGCGCATCGTGGACGAGGTCGCGCGGATGCAGGGGTTGGCGGTGCTCGCTGCGGAGGCGCGGCTCGACCGGCTCCGCCGACGAGATTTCGCGCGGATCGCGTCCCTCGCGCTCGACAACCAGGGACGGCCAAACGTCACGTACGCGCGCACGGGACGGCCCTTGGCCGAGATCGTTAGCCTCATGTGAGGACACGCGCGCGTTTGCCTGGACCGCCGGTGACCTTATCCATGCCGTCGCGCGAGGCCGCATCCTCGCCCTGGATCCACCGCACACGCGCCCGGCCCGCGGGGCCGAAACGCTGAGTCTCCGGTAGCGAGCGAAGTCGAACGATCTGCCTCGGCCCCGATCGACTTCGACCGCGAAAGGTAAGTCGCCGAACGTCGACGTGGTGAGGACTACGCGGGGAGGGGGATTTGAACCCCCGGGCGCTTTCGCGCACTGGATTAGCAATCCAGCGCCTTACCAGGCTGGGCCATCCCCGCGCGACCGCGACGGATGCGATGACCCTCCATAAGGTTTCCGGATTCGTTCACGCCTTCGGATCGACGGGCTCCCCCCTTCGTACGCGTTGCAACCGCCCGGGGGCCCACCAGTTGTACTTCCCCGCGAGGACCATGATCGCGGGGACGAGGTAGATCCGCACGACGGAGGAGTCGAGAAGGATCGCGAACGCGAGGGCGAAGCCGATCTCCTTCAGGATGGGGAGCGGGCTGATCAGGAGCGTGGCGAATGCTCCCGCCATGATGATGCCGCACGCGGACACGATGCCGCCCGTCCGGGTCACGGACTCGAGGATCGCGTCCCGGTCCGTCTTGCCCTTCGCGACCTCCTCCCGAACGCGGGTGATGATGAAGATATCGTAGTCCATCCCGAGCCCCATGGCCATCACGAACAGGAAGAGGGGGAGAACAAAGAACACGTCGAGGCCGAGCCAAACCTGGAACAAGATACTTGTGACGGCGAGAGTCCACGCGATGCTCAGCAGAATCGTGAGGATGGCGCGGAGGGGAATGAGGACGGAGCCGAGGACCAGGAGGAGGACGAAGAACAGACCGATGACGACGATCGCCGCCATCACCTGCAGGTCGCGGTTCGTGCTGTCTCGCAAATCGTTCAAGATTGGGCTCACGCCGCCGAGGAACAAGCTGGCGGCCCGCAGCTCCGGTTCGTCGCCGCGGATCACTGCCAACGTCGCAGACAGTCCGTCGATCGCCTCGACCGCCTCGCGGGAGAACGCGGGGTACGAGAGGACGATCGTCATCCGCACCGTGCGGTCGTCCTCGCCGATGAACGGTCGCATCGCGGCGACGAGCGAGGCGCGTTGGGCGGGTGGCATCGCGTTCAGGTTGCGGTAGTCGATCGCGGTGCCCTGCGGGTTTGTGGGGCCCTCGACAGTCCGAACCGCGGCTTCGGCCTCCACGCGCGCCGTCAGTTCTCGGATGGCGTCAAGCGGCGGCACCGACACGTTCCCGTCCGCGAGCAATACGGGGTCCCGGAACTGGACGACGAGGATGGTCGGGAACAGGAAGCCTTCCCCGAAGGCGCCCGCAATTGCGTCGATTCCCTGTTGGGACTCCGTCGGCGGCAAACCCTCGGAGAGGTCGAAGGTCGGCCGGTCCGTGAGCACGAGGTACGTCGCGGGAATCGTGATGAGGATCGCCGCGAGGACCACGGCCTTGGCGCGTCGGATTGCGAACCCGGAGGCGCGCCGGAAGTACCGCTCCCCGCGCGTGAATTCCCCCTTCGCGCGCACCTTGGCGGTCTTCCGCGAGGGCCAGAACGCGCGGGTGCCCACGAGCATGAGGATGGCGGGGATGAATGTGAGCGCGAGGCCCAAGGCTACGGCGACCGCGAAGCCGACGGTGAGGCCCATGCCCTGCACGAACGGGAACGAGCCCAAGGAGAGGGCGAAGAAGGCGATGAGGACGGCGCCGCCGCTCGTGGCCACGGATTCGCCCGCCCAGATGACCGCGTTCCCGACCGCCTGCTTTTGCTCTTTGCCCTCGCGCCGCTCGTCCCGGTACCGGGACACGAGGAAGATGCTGTAGTCCGTGCCGATCGCGAGCAACACTGTTTGAAGGACGGCGATGACGGTGAAGTGTATATCGAACAGATACACCGCGACGAGATAGACGAAGAGGTTCGCGACGAGAAGGGCGATCGCGATCGTCAGGATGGGAAGGCCGGGGGACACGACGGATCGGAAGTACAGGCCGATGAGGACGACGACGAGGACGATCGTAGCCACGAACTCCGCGCCGCTTTCGAGAAGGAACTCTTGGTCCACGTCGAGCGGGGCGCTACCCGTGACGTACACCTGCGCGTCGCTGGCGTAAGCGGCCTGCACGCGCGCCACGAGGTCGCGAATGACCAGGACGTTCTCTACGATCGGCATCCGACGGTCCTCGTCCACGAACCGAGGGTCCCGGGCGAACGCGTAGTTCATCAGCAGGATCGTTCTGTCCTCGCTCACGAAGAATCGTGTGACGTCGACGGAGAACAGGAGGGGCGTGTCGAATATGCTGTACCGCAAGGACTCCTCCTTTGCGAAGGCGCGCAGCTCTGCCTCGATGACGGGGTCGTCCAGGTCCCGGTACAGATCCTCAAAGAAGCGGAGGTCCGCGACGCCGAGCGGCTCGAAGACAGACAGGGCGTACGCCTCGACGAGCGCGGGGTCGCCGAAGTTCGTCACGTCGAACGTGCCGAGCATCCCGAGTTGGAACAGGCGCTGCTCGGGCGAGAACAGGTCCGTCCCCGGCGGCGTGCTCAAGAACGCGGGAAGGGTCTGCGCGACGACGGTCTCCGCCCTTTCGTTTGGCGGGAAGAACATCATGGATGCGTTCGACCACGAGGCACTCCAGCCTTGGTAGAACGTCTGGAAGGACGCGTTCGCCCAGAACTGGGCCTCTGACGGCAACGCGTTGGCGATGTACGCCTCTGTCGCGGCTTTCGCGGTCTCGTTCTGGAACGGGGGCGGGGTTTGCATCCACGCGCCGAGGAAGACCGCGGGGAGGCCCCAGTAGACGCCAGCCGCGGACTGCGTGAACAAGACCTGCTGGTGCACGGGTCCGTTAAAGTTCGCCGCAAGCTCGTAGGCGTACGAAGCGTACGCGCCGTAGATCGTCGCGTTGGAAGGGTCCTCGAGGAACTCGATTCTCCGTTCGACTCCCAATGTGTCCCCGCTGCGAAGGGTGAGTGTCGTCTCCTCGCCTTCGTCAAGCTCCGATGCCGCCACAATCGCATCGTGGAGGTCCTCCACAAAGTCTCGGTACGGCTGCACGGTCACGTCCTCGGCGACCAAGACGACTGTGGCCGTGCTGTTCGCAAGTGCTATGGGGAACTGCTCTTCCACGATGCGCTGGGCCTTTGCGGACTCCGTGTCCTCGGGCAGCGTAAAGGTGAACGTGATTACGTCCTGCGAGCGCCAAACTTGGTTTGCGAAGATGGCGGCGGCGAAGACCAGCAACCACACGATGACGAGCAACCGTGGCCGCTTCGTGACGAGGCCCGCGAACCAGCGAAAGATCGCGTAGCCTTCGACGGAGGCGCGTCCCATGGCCACCTGGGCCGCTGGAATTGAGCGCCTCGTTTAAACCTATGGGCACCCCCTGCGTTTCGTCGGCGTCCCCACCCGAAGGCTCAAGAAGCTCGCCGCCCCATGTGCGCGCGGTGAGGGATATCGTCCAGCTCACGTTTCACGGAGGGGTGCGGGAGATCGGCGGGAACAAGATCCTGCTCGAAGACCGCAACGCCCACCTGTGGCTCGACATGGGCCAATCGTTCTCGTTCGGCAAGGACTTCTTCGTCGACCCATACCTGAACGCCCGCCATCGCTTCGGACTGAGGGACTACTTCGCCCTCGACCTGATGCCGAAGATCCGGGGCCTGTATTCGGAGGACGCCCTCGCGCCCACGGACTTCCCGTACGACGACCCGCGGTTCTCCGGGATTGCAATCTCCCACATCCACTTCGACCACATCAACCACCTGCGGTTCGTGGACCCACACATCGCCGTGTTCCTCGGCGAGGGCACGCGGATTATGCTCGACTCGTGGATGACGACGTCCCAGCGGTCGATGGACCTCGGGGAGCACGCGTGGAAGACGTTCCGCACGGGCCGTTCAATCGGGGTCGACGGCCTTGAGATCGAACCGATCCATGTGGACCACTCTGCGCCCGCCGCGTACGGCTTCCTCGTCCACACGTCGAAGGGCACGATTGCGTATACGGGGGACCTGCGCCGCCACGGACCTCACGCGCAGATGACCGACGATTTCGTGGCGGCGGCAAAGGAGGCGAAGCCGATTGCCCTCGTCACGGAGGGGACGCGCGTGGCGCCGGAGGAACGCCGTCAGCAGTTCACGGAGGCGCAGGTCCGCGAAGAGGCGCCGAAGGTCGTGAACGCGGCGAAGGGGAAGCTCGTCCTCCTTACGTTCTACCCGAGGGACGTGGATCGGATCAAGACGTTCCACTCGGTGGCGCAAGAGACGGGTCGACAGTTCGTCTTGAGCGCGAAGACCGCGCACCTCCTGTGGTCGATGAAGCGGGACACGCGGATCGCGGTGCCCGACGTGGAGCGGGACCCGAACATCCTCGTGTACTTCCGCCAGCTCGCGAAGGAGGAATCGTGGGAGAAGGACTTCAAGGCGAAGGTCGCGTCGAGGGCGGTGGACGCGACGTACGTGAACCGCCACCAGGGCGAGCTCATGCTCCAGTTGGACTTCTACCAGCTCCCGGAGCTCGTCGACTTGAAGCCCGCGCCCGGGAGCCCGTTCATCCACTCGAAGAGCGAGCCGTTCGACGAGGAGGACGTGGAGGCGGCCGTGCGGGACAACTGGCTGAAGTGGTTCCAGCTCGAGCACGTGCAGCTGCACGCGAGCGGGCACTGTAGCCTCGCGGAGATGAAGGATCTTGTGAGATCGATCAATCCGAAGGCGGTGATCCCCGTGCACACGGAGCACCCGGACCTGTTCACGTCGTTCGGCCCGCCGGTCCTGCAGCCAGAGCCGCGTGGAACCCTTTCGGTGTGAAGCGGTTGCCTTGAAGCAGGCGACTTCGAAGCCTCCGAATCTCGTTCCTAAGCGCGGGGTTCGCTATGGCCGGACTTGACCTGCGCTAGGCCCCACTTCTTTCCCTCGATGTAGGCCCGAATCGCTTCGCGCATCAGGAGGAAATACAGGACCAAAGGAGGAACGACAATGGCGATTCGGGTCCAGCCAAGAAACGGGAGCTTCGTCCAGAGGAGCCAAGTGAGGCCGGCGAAGAGCAACACTGCGGCGAAGATGTAGATGCCTATCGTGACGAGCGCATGCTCTATCTTCTCCGCGATTCCCGCAGCTTCCGCCGCTGTCAGGAACAGCGCCGCGCTGGCCAGGAGCGACACCAGCAGGGGAGCGCTTGAAGGAAGGTCGTTCTGGAAGAACCCGATAGCGAATATCATCGTCATGAACGAGAATCCGCACAAGCCTGCCCCCTTGGCCGCGATTCTCAGCAGATCATCTTTCTTTTTCGCTTCGATGGGGGCTTGCCACCAGTGCTTGGGCGCGCTCGGACTCGCGGAGGTAGCCGTGATAGGCCGCAACAGGTCAAGGCAACTTAAAAGCAGCGGCATGACCCGTCTCATCGAGCGATTCCCTGACGCTGGTGGAGTCTGCGGTGGGGGTCTCAAGCCGTCAAGAGCACCTTTCGCGCGAACGTAAGGTACCCTGTGTGGCCGAGCGCCGCGAACGCAGGACGCACCCCCTGCTCCCGCACCTCCATCTCTCGCTCGATCAACTCGACCGTGCGCACCTCGATGAACCGCGCCTTCCGCAGCGCGAGGACAGTCTCCTTCACCTGTTCCATGTTCGGGGAGTACGAGGCGAAGTGGCCGCTTGGCTTCAGGGCATGGTGGGCCGCGGGCACCGCTTTCCACGGGTCGAGGATGTCGAGCACGACGGCGTCCGCGGGTCCATCCATTTCCTCGCGCACGTCGCCGAGCCGGAACTCGACTCGGTCCGCGAATCCCGCGCGCCGCACATTTTCCTGCGCAACCGTCAAGAAGTCCTCGCGGAGGTCGTACGAGATTACGCGCCCCTTCTCGCCAACAGCCCGCGCAAGCGCGATCGTGAGGGCGCCGCTTCCAGAGCCGCCCTCCACGACGGTGTCTCCGGGCTTCACGTCCGCATAGAAGAGCAGGAGCGCGGCATCTTTCGGGGTAATGATCTGCGCCCGGCGCTCGAGCGTATCCGCGAAATCCTTCGCCGAGGCGCGAAGGACGAAGAACGACTGTCCCCCGATCGTGAGCACGCCGCCAAGGGAGGCGCGCAGCGTCTCCGCCTTCAGCACGCCGAGCCCCCTGACGGAGACGGTCTCCCCGTCGATCGGTGCGAGCCATTTACGGCCGGCCTTGTCGAGGAGGACGACGCGCTCCATCGGGGAGTTCATCGCCGCATCTCCCTTAAGGCTACGCCAATGGAACGCGTGAGACGACGCGCGTGACGTCCGACGGACAGAGAGGTTCAGACCGGGAACAATTAAGTAGGCCGTGGGACTTCGGGGGCTCAGACGGACGTCGACGGCCGCGGCACCGGTAAGGGCGGGCGAACGTCGGTTCCCCGTTGCGGCCCGGGACGTCGTCCATTGAGGACCGGCTGGGACGCGGGTCCGTGGGTGACGCCATGACGGGCAGCGCGGGGAACGGAGAGTCCGCAGAGGGCCGTCGCGTTTTCCACCCCCGTTCTCCCCAGCCCGGCCTCCGAGGACACCGTCGGACCGAAACACCGGAGGAGGAGACACAGATGATGGAAGGACTTTTGGAAGGGCGGTGGAACGGGATCGTCCGTCCGTACCGGGCGGAGGACGTCGCGCGGCTGCGGGG
>JACQPO010000086.1 GCA_016207545.1 Methanobacteriota archaeon
ACGACCGCCAGCGCCCGCGAGGTCGTCGTGACAACGGCCCCGTCCGCCTCGTTCACGGACGCATAGTACAGATGAGCGCCCGTCCCGACGATTCCCTTCTCGTCGACCACGAGCCGCTCGCCCGAGACGGCCTTTGTGCCATACCCGATGGGGACCACGTACTTGCACACCGTCGCCTTGCGCGCGAACGGCAGGTTCGCCTTCAGCGTCCTCGTCGCGATCCGCTCGCATGCGTCCGCAAAATCGCCCTCGACAAGCGGGAGGACGTTCATGCACTCCGGGTCCGCGAACCGGGCGTTGAACTCGAGTACGCGGACCCCACTGGCGGTCGCGATGAACCCGCCGTACAGGCAACCCTTGAACGGCGTCCCGTTCTTTCGCATCGCCTCGACGACTTTCTGGCAGATTGACAGCGCGGTCTCGCGGTCCTTCGAGGTGAGGAACGGGAGCAGGTGGTTCGCGTCGCTGTACGACCCCATGCCGCCGGTGTTTGGCCCCTTGTCCCCCTCGAGCGCCCGCTTGTGGTCCTGCGCGAGCGGGGTCGGCACGACCGTCTTCCCATCCGTCAGGCACTGTAAGGAAAACTCCTCGCCGACGACCCTCTCCTCGACGAGGAACCGGGCGGCGCCGCCAATCCTCTGCTCCAGGATTTCCTGCGCATACTCGAGGACCTCGTCGTAGTTCGCGAGGTGGTCGCCCATCACCTTCACGCCCCTCCCGCCCGTTAGCCCGAGCGGCTTCACGACGAGCTCGATCTTGCAATCCTTGAGCCACGCCTTGAACGTCTTCAGGTCGTCGAACGCCCAGTAGTCGACGAGACCGGGGATCTTGTGTTCCCGCATCAGGTTCCGCATGAACTCCTTATTCGTCTCAATCTGGGCGGCGGCCTTCGTGGGACCCGTCGCTGGAATCCCTGCGGCGTCGAGCGCGTCCACGGTCCCCGCCGCGAGAGGCGCTTCCGGGCCGATGACCGCAAGCTCTGCTCCACCGGAGTTCGCCCACTCGACAATCCACGGGACATCCGTCATGTCGTGGGTCACGGCCTCCCTCGCGGTCCGACGGATGCCCGGGTTCTGATTCCCCATCACCGCCAAGACTTCGGCGCCGGAGCGGCGCAAAGTCTCGACGATGCAGTGCTCCCGTCCCCCGCCCCCAACGACGAGAACCTTCACGCACGCGGCATCGCGAGAGATTACTAAAGGGCTTTGCGTTGCTGAAAAAACCGCGTGCGCTCTTACGTCGGCGGCATCGGGGGAAATCGGGCGCCGCAAAAGGGACAGAACTGAGCGCCTTGAGGTACGACGGTCTGGCGACCGCACAACGAGCACACGAGGGGTCTCTGGCCGGAGGCGAACATGTGCGCCATCCAGATGATGTCTGCCACAAGGACTCCGAACAGCAAGACCATGGGGTTTATCGTGCGGGTTTGCCAGTCTACGCTGAGCACGATGATAGGCCGATGAAGAAGACGAGGAAAACCGCGACCATGGTCGACCTCCGCTGAAGATCTTGCTAATTCACGGGACCGCCATCGACACAGGGGTACAATTTGGCTTTGCTTCTCAGGTTCCGCTCGCGAAACCTATTTGCGCGGCCGACAATGCCCTACACGGATGCCCGAGGTCGCCTTTGAGTACAAGAAACTCTTCAAGGGCGCGAAGACTGAGGAAGTTTTCGACGCCGTCCTGGAGTGGCTCCAGAAGAAGGGGGCGAAAGTCAAGACGGCGGAGCGGCCGACGCTGATCGAATCGTTATATGGACGCACGGACGTGGCGTGGAACTGGGATAAGGACCTCTTGCGGACCGTGAACTTCGAATTTGTCGCCTCGAAGGAGTACGTGGGGCTCAGCGTTTTCCAAGCGCCCGTGCGGAAGACCGAGAAGCGGGTGCTCGAGAGCCCGTTCCAAGCGAACATCACGTGGCGGGATTGGCTGAACGAGTGCTGGGACTACGTGTCGAGCAAGCTCGCGCCCGTGGAGCCCGCGAAGGGCGTACCGATGCGCATCCCTTCGGCGAAGGCCGCGGGGGAAGCAGGTAAGGCTCCTCCGCCGCCAAAATCGCCTCCCCCAGCTGCCAAGAATGAGAAGGCGGACACAGATACGTCGGAATCGGCCAAGGGCTCCGAGTCGTGACTAGGCGGCGCCCGACGCGGCCTGCACGGTGTTCTTGAGGAGCATCGCGATTGTCATCGGCCCCACGCCGCCGGGGACGGGCGTAATCGCGGACGCGACCTCCCTCACCGCGTCGAAGTCCACGTCGCCCACGAGCCGCGCGCCGGACTTCCGCGCCGGGTCCGGGACGCGGTTGATGCCGACGTCGATCACGACGGCCCCGGGCCGCACCATGTCCGCACGGACGAAGTGCGGTTGCCCAATCGCGGCCACGAGGATGTCCGCGGTCCGCGTGATTCCCGCCAAATTGTTCGTGCCGGAATGGCACACGGTCACCGTCGCATTCCCGCCCCTCGTCTTCTGGATGAGCAGAGCAGCGAGCGGCTTGCCCACAATGTTGCTCCGCCCGAGGATGACGACGTGCTTCCCCGCCGGGTCGTTCCCGCTCCGCATCAACAGTTCCTGCACGCCCGCGGGCGTGGCAGGCGCGAACCGCGGTGCGCCGATGAGCAGGAGGCCGACGTTCACGGGGTGAAAGCAGTCGACGTCCTTGAGCGGCGAGACCGCCGCGACCGCCTTCTCCGTGCGAATCTGCCGTGGGAGGGGTTGCTGCACAAGGATTCCGTGGACGTCCGACCGCGAGTTGAGCTTCCCAATCTCCGCGAGCAGCGTTTCCTCCTGCGTGTCCTCCGGAAGTTCGAGGATCTCCGAGTGAATCCCGATCTCCTCGCACGCCTTTGCCTTCGACCGCACGTACACTTGCGACGCGGGGTTCTCGCCGACGAGGATTGCGACGAGCCCCGGGGTCGCGCCCCGATCGACCAACGCCACGACCTGAGGTTTCAGCTCCGCTTTGATCTGATCCGCAATCGCCTTACCGTCGATCACCATGGCCGGCACGTCGGACCCCGCGTCCCGAACCTCGACCCCCCCTAAAAGGTTTGGACGGGCCGAGTGTGCCGATGTCGCGAGAAAAATGAGAAAAAGGGTGTTGATGGGTAGGGTTTCAAGGAGGGGGGAGGGTTGCCCATCAAACACCCCATGATGACCAAGAGGGGTCGCTATTTAACCCTTTTCTCAAATTCGATAATACGTCGGGCCTCCTTCGGAACCGCGGGC
>JACQPO010000087.1 GCA_016207545.1 Methanobacteriota archaeon
GCTCCCGGCGGCGGTGAAGGTCGCGCGACACCTCCTCGAGCCGGAGCGGCAGGCACCCCGGAAGGCGCGCGCGCAATCCCGGCGACCGCGAGGCGCGCGGTAATCCGTGTCCGCCCTCGTCGTCGCGTTCCTCGTGGCCGCGATCCCTACGGCCGTGTACCAACTCGACAAAGTGCTCGGCCTCTTGGCGGCGATCCTCACCGCGGACTTGGCGGCGTTGCTCGCGGTGTTGGCCACACGGGGTGCCGGGCACCACTACGACCGGATCGAGGCGTAATCAGCCGATCCCGCTGACCGCGCGGGTGACCTCGAAGTGGCCGTCCTCCCATACGAGCGCGTAGTATCCGGTCTCGTGCTTCGTGCTCCGCATCTTGATGCACCGGATGCGCCGCTGCACGTACACGTCCGAGGTGTGATGGAGGCCGAGGTGGATGATCCCGTCCGCGAGGTACGCTTCGTCCCGCGCGGGCGCGGTCGGCGAGAAGTCCATCGGCTTCTCCGAAATGAGGATCGACGTGACCCCGAGCCCGCGGAGCCACTCGAACAGGTAGTACAGGTCCGTCCTCCGGTCCTCGAACTTCGCCATGACCTCGAGGACGTCGAGGGAGTCGAGGACGAGCAGGCGGACGTTGTCCGCCTTCACGAGGTTGTTCGCGTACATCTTGAACAGGTCGAGCCACGAGCCCTTCGCCTGGAGGAACGAGAGGTTCTTGCGGATCGTGCCCATGTCCAGGATCGAGAGGTTCTCGTACGCCTTCGGGTCCGTCATCCCGAGGCTGGACATGTGCTCGAGCAGGATGTCCTTCCCCTGCTCCAGGGTGATGTACGCCGCCTTCGTCCCGTTGTTCAGCGCGTTGTGGTATCCGACGCTGTACGAGAAGGAGGATTTCATCGTTCCCGGCGTTCCGGAGACGAGGACCACGTACCCTTCGGGGATCCCGCCGCCGAGCGATTCGTCGAAGCCGGCAACGTACGTCTTGATCCGTTTCTTCTCCATCCGCGCGGCCGCCTCGTCGTCCGAGGCGGACCCATGCCATAAAGGCTTATCGACCGTAGTATCAGGTGCGAAAACAGGCAGGGCCAGAGAACCCGCACGCGCCCGGGAACGTTTATATGAACCGCGCCGGATGGTCCGCGCGGAATGTTCCACCTCTCCCTCGCGTTCCTCCTCGTCCTGTTCCTTCCCGGCTTCACGCTGATCAACGCGTTGTTCCCGCGCAAGGGCGAGCTGGACCGGGAGTACGACGTGCTGTACCGGATCACGCTCGGCATCGTGATGAGCATCGTCGTCCTCGTCCTCCTCGGGTTCGGCCTCAACGCGCTCGGGGTCAACCCGGACACGGGCCGCGGGTACTTCACGGGGGAGAACCTGTGGATCGCCCTCAGCGTGCTGACCCTCGCCTTCTCCCTCGTGGGCTGGTGGCGGGGCGCGTACCCGATCCTGGGCCGCCTCCACCCCGCGCTCAAGCGGCCCGCGCCCCGCGAGCCGTCGTCGATCCTCGGGGACCTCGAATCGGACCGCACGGTCCTCGCCCGGTTCCGGGAACTGGCGACGGAGCGGGAGCGTCTCCGGAAGCAGGTGAAAGAGGCCGAGCGTCGCGCCTCCCTTCACACGGGTTCCGCGAAGGACCTGTACGAGAAAAAGCGCGTGGAGGCGCAAGCGAAGCTGCGCGAGGTCGACGACGCGTTGTCCGAGCTCGAACGGAAGCGGGCGGAGCAGCTGTACTGAGGGGGACCCTTGGAGTACAAGCAGGTGTTGGTCGTCCGCGAGGACCTCGGGATCTCGGAGGGCAAGCGCGCCGCCCAGGTCGCCCACGCGGCCGTGAGCGCGTCTCTCGAGGCGCGAGAGCACCACGCGAGGTGGTACAAGGGGTGGCTGCGCGAGGGGCAGCGAAAGGTCGTCGTCCGCGCGAAGGACCTCGAGGAGTTGCGCGCGCTCCACGCGCAGGCGAAGTCGCTCAAGTTGCCCGCCGCCCTCATCGACGACGCCGGCCTCACGGAGGTGCCGCCCGGGACGACGACGTCCCTCGGGATCGGCCCCGCGCCGGAGGATCTCGTGGACCGGGTCACGCGACGCCTGCCCCTATGGTGACGACATGAAGCCCCAAGTGCGCGTCCTCGGCGTCGACGATGCCCCGTTCTCCTTTCGCGATCCGGAGACGGAGGTCGTCGGCGTCGTCGTCCGCGCGCCCGGATACGTGGAGGGGGTGATGATGGCCCGCGTGGCGGTCGACGGACGGGATGCGACCGCGCGACTCGAGGCGATGATCGGGTCCTCCCGCTTCCGGGAGGGCCTTGCCCTCGTGCTGCTGGACGGCGCCGCGCTCGGCGGGTTCAACGTCGTCGACATCGCGACGCTCCACGACGCAATCGGGATCCCCGTCGCGACGGTCACGCGGAAGGAGCCGGATCCCGTGGCGATCGAGAAGGCGCTGCGCGCGCGGTTTCCGGACGCGGAGGAGCGGCTCGCGATCTTGCACCGCCAGAAGGTCGTGCGCATCCCGACGGCCCCCAAACCGCTCTTCGTATCGTGCGCGGGGATGGGTCCGCGGGACGTCGCGGAGGCGATCGCCCTTTGCACGGTCCGGGGTGCCCTCCCGGAGCCGTTACGGATCGCGCACCTCGTGGCGACCGCGGTCAAGCGCGGGGAGTCGCGGGGCGCGACGTAGTCACGAGATACGGTATCGGAGAAAGGCGGCCACGCCGCCGAGGGACGCGAGCTTCTTGCCCGCGTCGTGGTGCGTGCTCACGACGACGACGTTGCCGCGTGCCGTGTCGACGGTCCGCATGAGCCGCTCGCCCTCCGGCGTCCGCACCGCCAAGTCCGTGACGAGCAAGGTCTCGACCGCGCCGGCTTCCGCGGCGACCTCCACCTCCGGGCCGTACGCGACCTTCCCGTCCCTGGCGATCTCCTCGAGCAGACGTTCCACGAGCCCCGTCTCGAGGCCCACGCGGGACTCCTCGAGCACCTTCGCGCCGCTCCCGCCCTTGAGCGCCTCCTGGATTCCCACCATCGCAC
>JACQPO010000084.1 GCA_016207545.1 Methanobacteriota archaeon
GGGAGAGGCGGACCTGCTGCGTGTACTCCGCGACCCGGTCGTATCGCCCGAGCGCCACTTCGTCCTGCGCCCGTTTCAACAGGTCCTCCGTCGCCTCCGTGTCCCCGCCGAGGGAGGCCGCCCGTAGAAGTTCCGCTCGGAGGACGTGGACCTCCGCCTCGAGTTCCCCGAACCGGCGGAGCCGCTTGGAGTCCTCCACGATGTCGTCGATGACCTTGTGGTACTCGATCGCCTCGACGTACCGGCCCTCGCGGATCGCGTCCGCCGCGTTCGCGAGCACCATGTCGGCCCGGCGGATGTCGAGGCCTGTCTTCTTCGCCACCTCCACGTTTTGGCGGCTCTTCTCAATCAGGTCGGCCGCGGCCACTCGAAGCCCTTCGCGCAGGGTCTCCGCGATCGCCTCCGTGTCCGCGAGGACGTTGTGAACGTCCTGGTATCGCTTTTCCGCGAGCGCTTGCTCCGCCTGCGTCAGGGCTTCGTCCGCGCCCTCGACGCCGATGTCCGCGCGGTGCAAGTCGTCCAGGGTGACCCGCAGGCGGTCGATTTTCTGCCGCGCGGTCTCGAGCCGCATCCGCTCCGCCCGCGCCTCCTCCTCGGACTTCAGCCGGAGCGCCGTGTCCGCCCGCTGTTTCGCGGTGTTCGCGGCCTCGACCGCGTCGTCCAACTTGCCCTTTTCGAGGAAGCCCTGCGCGTTCTGGATGAGGACCCGCGCGTCGGCCACGTCGATCCCCGCCTGCTCCGCGGCCTCCACGGACTCGCGGGCTTTCGAGAGGATGAACCGCGCAGCGGCGACGAGTTCCGCGCGCATCTCGCGGGCGGTCTCCTCGAGGTCCAGGAGCAACGCGTCGACCCGCTCGAAGTCGCGTGTCTGCAGCGCCTTCTCCGCCGCCAGGAGGGCCTCGTCGGCCCCTTGGATGTCAATGTTCGCGCGCCGCAGCTCCTCGATCATGCGGCGGACGCGGACGAACCGCTCGGACGCCTTCTTCGCCCGCTCCATCTCCTTCCGCTGGACCTCCGCGGCCCGCTCCTCCTTCGCGTGTTCGATCGTCTCGTCGAGCGCCCGGATTGCCTCGATCGCCTCGTGGTAGTGCTCCGCGCGGACCGCCTCGTCCGCCCGCAGCAAGACCGCCTCCATCTCCGGGGTCATGAGACTTTGGGCCCGGGCTTCGAGCACGTTTCGCTTGAGTCGCGCGAGCGCCTCTTCCGCCTTCTGCCGGAGCTCGCTCCGCAGCCCCTCCACGATTCGCTCGGTCGCCTCGAGGTGAGACTCGGTCTCCTCAATCCGTTTCGCGTCGAGCGCCTGCCGGGCGTTGTTCATGAAGTCGCGCGCGGTGGCAACGTCCACGCCGATTCCGGCGAGATACTCGAGGTTCGCGGCCAACAGGTCGATCCGCTCCCGGGCGCGACGCACGCGGTCCGCGACGGACCGCATCGCCTCGACGTCCCGCTTCGACTCCTCCTCGAAGTGCTTCCTCCACGCGGAATCCGCCCGCACCTGCGCGATGCGGCCGAACTCGAGCGCCTCGTACACCTTGCCGTCCGCGAGCGCCTGCTCCGCGCTGCCGAGCACGCGGGCCGCGTCGGGCACCTCGAGGTTCGCCGCCTGCGCCCGCTGCACCGCGGCCTTCGCCTTCGCAATCGTGTCGGCGGCCGTCGCGCGCAGGGATTCCATGAGCTGGCCCGTGAGTTCCTCAAGCTCCGCGATTGGCGGTTCCGCCTCGTCGTAACGGCCTGCGTCGAGCGCGCCGATCGCGTTCGCGATGATCTCGTCCGAGTTGGCGACGTCGATGTCCCCGCGCCTGAGCTCGAGCAATCCGAAGCGGACGTTTCCGAGTCGTTTCGTGAGGTCCTTGAGCCGGGTCGCGTCCCCGAGCGTGAGGCGGGCCTTCACGAGGGAGTCGACGTCGACCGCCTGGCCGCTCGCGAGCATCGACTCGACGTCTTCGATGAGGGTACGGATCTGCGCGGGGTCCACCGCGCCGGAGCCCGCGGCCGCGTGGACGATGTTCTGGACCGTGTCGATGACGATTTCCTGGCGCCGCGCGTCCCGCGCGTCGTCCGCGGCCCGCCGGCACCGCGCCGCGAGCCGACCACACTTCTCAAAGTCGCGCGCCTCGAGCGCGGCGGTCGCCTCCGCGAGGAACGTTTCCGCCTCCATCGGGTCCGCCCCGATCGTCTTCAGCTCCGCGATGTCCGTCGTGAGCTGGCCGAGCGTGCCCTGCAAGCGTCGGGTGATGATCGCGTCTCGGATCGCGTCCCGGGCGTCCCGCACGGAGTCCCGCACCCGTCGGTATTCCCGTGCCTCGAGCGCCGTCCGCGCTTCCCCGAGGATGCCGGCCGGACTCGCCATGTCCGTGCCTCGCCGTTCCTCCCGGATGGTCGCCTTCTCCGCGCGCTCCACGAGGAGTTCCGCGGCGCGGTAGCGCTTCGCCTCCGCGACGGCCTCCTTCGTCGCCTTCGCCTTCGCCTGCGCCTCCGCGAAGAGGTTCGCCTTCAACGCCTTGCGCGCTTCCGCCAATAGATGGCGCGCGTCCGCCAGGTCCGCGCCCGACTTGCGCGCGAGCTCGATCGTGTGGTCCGCGCCGTCGACGATCTTCGCGTATCGTGAGAATTTCCGCGCGTTGTCCGCGGCCTCCTTGGCCTTTGCCGCGGCGTCGCGCGCGGCGTCGAACGCCTTCGCCCGGAGCGCCTCCCGCGCCTTCGCGAGCGCCTCCTGGGCGGCGGTCACGTCCGCCCCGCGCTCCTTCGCGTACTTGATTGCCTTCTCCGCGGACTTCAACAGCGACTGTTGGGACTTCGCCCGGCGCTCCTCCTGCGCGCGGACGGAGGCCTTCCGGAGCCACGTGTCCGCGGCCCGGATCTCTCCCGCCGCCACTCGTTTCGCCGCCTCGTCGAGCGCCTTCTCCGCCGCGGTCGTGTCCGCGCCGCCCTGCTTCGTCGCCTGGACGGCCTCCTGCGCTTTCGACAAGTCTGCCTGCAACCGGGCCCGCGTCTTCGCAATCGTCACCGCCCGCCGCGCGGCCTGCGCGTACGCGAGCGCGGGGCCCGGGTGCCGCTCCCGGTTCGCGGCGTCCGCCTTGTCCAAGAGCCGCTGCGCCGTGGGCGCGTCCACGCCCGTCGCGCGCACGAGGCCGATTTCCTTGCGGGCGCCCTCGAGCGCCCGGGTCGCCTGCGCGGCCGCGCCCTTGGCCTTGTTGAACGAAAACCTCGCGGGGGTTCCGCAGGCGAGGCAGGCTCGCGCTCCGTCGCCGAGAGGGGCATCGCAGGCTGGGCAGAGGGGCATGAGGGCGCCTCGGAATTCCCTACGCTCTTATTTGAGGGGTTGCCCGCGATTTCCGTAAATCTGCTATAAAGGCGCGCGCGTCCTTATCAGAGCCGATAGCCGACCGACGGGGTCGCTCCGCGCGACGCGTCGTCCGCCCGTCCGGCGCGCGTTGGGAAATCTTAATCCGCAAGCCCCCTTTGGGTCCGCCCGATGCCCATCCGGGGTGCCCACGGACTCATCGGCCGCCAGGTCGTCGACTCCGAGGGCGTGGAGCTTGGTTACGTGGCGTCGGAGGACGACCGGTTCCTGACGATCGCGGAGGGCCCCCTCGGGAAGCTGCGGCTCGGGCGCCGGTTCATCGCCTCCGCGGGGGACCGCATCGTCCTCCGCGGGGCGAGCCGGGACCTGTTCGCGGGCCTGAACGTCGTGGACAACCTCGGCGAGTTCGTGGGCGTCGTGCGCGACACGATGGAGACGGAGGACGTGCTCGACAGCCTGCTCGTGGAGGACGAGGGCGGCGAGATGCTCTCCGTCCTGCTCGAGGACATCCGGGCGATCGACGAGTGGATCGACCTCGAGCTTTCCGCGGAGCAGGTGTACGAGAAACAAGAGGGCTAGCTCGACGCCGGCGGGGCGAGGAGCACGACCGCGAAGCCGAGCCACACGAGGGCGAGGATCGTCAGCAGGATCGTCCCGTAGTTCCACACCATGTTCGTGACGAGGAGGGCCAGCGGCGCGACGACGCCGACCAGGACTGGAAGGGCTCTCGACAGACGCTCACCCATCGGGAGGCGCCGAAAGGGGCGCCGCATAAATAGGTTTCCGACCCGTTCGTGGCCCTCGTGGTCCTCGACGCGCTCGCCGGAATTGGGGCGGGCGCCCTGCTGGGGCTGTCGATCGCCGCGCCGCCCGGTCCCATGAACGCGCTCATCGCGACGAACACGGTGACCTCGAACCGGGTCTCGGGGTCCCTCACGGGGCTGGGCGCGATGACCGCGGACGCGCTGTTCCTGGCGGTGATGGTCGCCGTCGGCTCCGTCGTCCCCGTCGCCCACACCGTTCGGGTCGCGATTTTCCTCCTCGGGGCCGCCGTGATGGCCTTCCTGGCGGTGCGCACGTACGGCTCCCTTCGCCGCGAGGTCCGGGTCGAAGCCGGGGGACCGAAGTCCGCCGCCAACGCGTACGGGTCCGGCCTCTTCCTCGGCCTCACGAATCCGTTTCAGATCCTGTGGTGGCTCACCGCGGGACTCGCGTTCATGCGCCAGATCGGCCCCGCGGTCGTCCTTGGCTTCTTCCTCGGAATCGCGGCGTGGATCGTCCTGTTCCCCGCGAGCCTCGACCTCGCGAGCCGCCGGTGGCGGGGCGCCTACCGCGCGATCCTCGTGGTCTCCCTCGTCGTGCTCGTAGCGTTCGCAGCGTACCTCGTCGTCCTCGCGGGTGCGAGCGCGCTAGAATGACGCCCCCAAGGCGAGGATTCCGGTGCAGATCCCACCCGGTCCACTCTTCTCCCCGATGGGACATCCCTATTGCATGCTATAGGAACCTATAATAGCGCCCTCCGCCATTCCCCCGTCGTGGCGGCAACCACGATTCAGCTTAGCAAGGATATGAAGAAGACTCTCGAAGGGATGAAGCTACATCCCCGCGAGACTTACGAGGAAGTCCTCGAAAGGCTGATCGAGGATCTCCGTGAACTGAACCAACAAACCAAGAAGGAAATCGAGCAGGCCATCCGGGAGATTAAGGCGGGGAAGTTCAAGACCCATGACCAGCTGAAGGCCGATCTGGGCTTTTGATGGTCTTCGAAATCATCTGGTCCGATTCGGCCATCCGCCAGCTGAAGAAACTTGATCGAACCGTTGCTCGCCGAATCTTCGACAAGGTGGGACAACTCGCGGAGAATCCTCACCGCTTCGTGCAGAAGCTCGTCGACGCGCCGTACTACCGACTTCGAGTCGGGGACTACCGCGTCATACTAGACATCCAAGACGACCTCCTGCGAATCTTGGTTCTCAAGGTCGGGGCGAGAGACTCAATCTACGATCGTTGAAAGCATGGGGAAGGTATTCGGGTCCAGATCCCACCCGGTCCACTCTTACCCCGCCGAGGTGGTCTCCACAGCTCAGTCCCGTGAGAGCCGTTTGGAGTTGCTGAGCACTAGTACGATTCCACTTGCAGACCCA
>JACQPO010000088.1 GCA_016207545.1 Methanobacteriota archaeon
AGGAGGAGTCCCGACCGGTGGACGAGGAACACGTCCTCGATGTTGCCGGCGGACGTCCTGGGCGCAGGCGACGCCACAGGTCGAGGGGCCGCCGGACGGACGTCCTCCCTGCGATGGCGATGAAACGCATGCGCGAGGAAAACGATCGCGATGGCCTCCGTCGCAATGGCCGCCGCTAGGACGACGAGGAGGGGGTCCGCCATGACGAGTCCCGATGCGGGGCGGCCGCATAAAAAGGTTGCCAATCCATTTCTCAAAACGCGCCAGTCAACCGTCACTTCGTGGGAGGCGGCGAGGGCGGCAGATTCAAGGGTCGTCCGGCGGGGCGGCCGTGGCTGTTCCGCGCGTTCCCCGGGCGGGCCGGACTCCGGCCCTGCAACGTCTGGTCCATGATCTCGTCCATCCCCTCGAATTCGCCGACGACGCCTTCCCAGTCCCGCAGCTGGGACCCGTATTCCTCTTCGAGCGTCACAAGTCCCTCGCGGAGCACGGTCTTCAGCCGATCGAGGTACCGCCCGGAGACGACGGCGGCAAGGATCGCGTACTGCCCATGGCCGAGGAGGATCTTGTGCGTTCCGTACTTCATCTCCTCTAGGTCACCCTCTTTGAATCGGAACGACTCCCGCACGAAGTTCTGCATCGCGATAATCATCGCCGCCAAGATGTCGGAGTCGAGGTCGCCGCGGAGGGAGCGGCTGTAGTGCTTGATGAGCAACCCGCTGCGGTGGAGAAGGAACAGCTGGTGGATTTGCCCGCGGTCTCGGGAGCCGAAGCCGTACACCTTGTAGCCGATGAACGTCGACAGGGCCGCGACGGCGCCGACCAGGATAAGCAAGCCCCACGTCTGCGCAGGGATCGGCGGCGCGCGAAGCAGGAGGGAGGCCCGGTCCGCGCGAGAGCCGAGGGAGTTGGCGTTCGCGTCCGTGTACTCGAGCTGCACGGCGATGAACGTGGTCAGGTCGCTCGTCACGGAGGCGCTGCGCAAGGTGATTCGGAGCTCGTCCGGCCCCGGGACGACGTTCCGGAGCTGCCACGTGTATCGAAGACCGGTCGTCGCGACCCACGGCTGCGAGGCGCTGACGACCTCTACCCCCTCGGGGAGGGTGACATTGATCCATACGTTTCCCGCGACCCCTGCGCCCGTGTTCGCGTACCCGACGAGGAAGACGAACGATTCCCCGGCATTCACGACGGACCGCACGAGGATGGCTTCGACGCTAAACGCGGGGGTGACGACGGTCACGGACCGAAGTACCGGGGGGTTGTTCCGCATGACGCCGTAGTCGTCCTCGTACTCCGTGGTCGCGCGCACGGTGAGGAGGGTCCCGTTCGCCAGACCCGTGCGGACCACGAATCGCGCTTCGAACGTGAAGGTCCCGGGTGCGACGTTGGAGAACCGCCAACCTCGTCCCGCCGCTACGCCGCCGCGAGAGGCAGCCGTGTCGGAAAGCCAGGCAAGTTCCAAGGGGGTGGTGAGGTTGACCCACACGTTCCGCGCCGCCACGTTCCCCGCGTTCGTCACGTCGACCGTGAGCGTCCAGACGTCGCCTGGGTCTGCGTCCCACGGGGCCTGAAGCGCGGTTGACACAAGAGGGGAGACTACGGTCACGTCCACGAACGCGGACGAGGGTGTGAGGAGGGTCGCGGTCGAGTCCGTATAGGCAAGGTCGGCGACGTTGCGAACAATGAGGCCCGACGGAGTCGTATCGAGGATCCGGACGTTGATCGCAACGACGTGGTCCCCCAAGGACACGTTCGCGAACGCAAACTGCACGACGTTCCCGACGAGGACGCCGCCGCCCGTGTTCGACACGTAGACGACTTCCGGTGGCAGCGTGTCGTTGATCCAGACATTTCGGGCAAGGGCGTTCCCCCGGTTGTCGTACCGGATGAAATACGTGACCGGCTGGCCGGGCCCCGCGGCGGCCACGTCCGCGGTCTGGTTCACGCGAATGCTCGCCCCGTTGATCCGCGCGGTCACGGTCGCGGAGACCCGCCCGACGACCAGCCCGCGGCTGTCCGCGTAGTCCGCGGTGACGACGTTCGTCAGGGCGGTCCCGTTCTCGAGGCCGAGGCGGGCCCGCGCGAAGATGTCGAAGCGGTACGTGCCGCGGGGGAGGTTCGTGAGGTTCACGCGGAGCGTGGTGCCGTCCCACGACTCGCCTGTGTAGTTCGCGAGGGCACTCGCGTTGTTGCCCAGGTAGTCCGCGCCGGCGGGGAACGTGTCGTTGACCCACACCCACGGGGAGGCGCGGGAGCCAGAGTTCGTGACCCACACCGAGTACGTCAGGTTTTCCCCGGGGCCAAGGAAATTGGGGGTGACGTCCTTCGCCACGGTGACGCTCGGGGAGTAGACGACGATGGTCGTCCGCGCCTCGGAGGCCTCGACGGTCCCATCGGTCGCATACTCGACGCGGAGCGAGACGTCCAACCACAGGCCGTCGAACACCCCTTCGCGAACGCGGGCGCCGAGGAGGAAACTGTGCGGACCGAGGGCCACACCCGTGAACAGCCAAGAGGTCGGCCCGACGCGGGCGCCTCCGGCGCTCGCGGCCGTATCGTTCACGTACTCCAGGTACGGAGAGAGGGTGACGTTCGTCCACACCGCAGAGGCCGGGGCGGTCCCGGTGTTGTTGAACCATATCGTGAACGTGAGCGGGTCCGACACGCCCGCCGTCGGGGAGTCCGCGACGAGACCGGCCGTCACGAGCGGGCCCTGGAATCCCCAATTCCGGAACAGGAGATCCCCGTCGGACCGGAGGTTCCAATCGCCACCCCCGCGGACTGCGTACCGCCCCTCCGGGTACGGATCTCCCGGGCTCAGCGCCCACCGGTACCCCGATTCGCGGTTCATCCCGTTGTTCTCCTCGAGGACGATCCAGTACGTCGCGCCCGCCACGAGGTCGACGGACGGGGAGAGGTCGAACGCGACCCAGCTGTAGCCGAACGGCCCGTCCGCACGCGCGGTCCCGAGGATCGTGCTGCTCGGTCGGCCGCCCGCGTCCGTCTGCAAGGAGAGGTCCAGCGGGTCGATGGGCTGGAAGAAGTCGAGGTCGTGGACCATGACCTCGATGCGGACGAGCCGGTAGTCTGCGGTCGCGAGGAACGACTGCGCGACGTCCTGCTTCTGGTGGACGAGGGGACCTTCCGTGAACGTGCCGTCCACGGACTCGTACACGCGAAGGGCCGCGGACCCGTGCCCGGGAACAAACAAGAGGCTTACCGCTAGGAGGACGAGGACGGCGTAGGCTGTGCGCGGGTGCCCGTGCAACGAGGCGGCCTCCCCCGGGCTGGGTGGACCCTGATTCTCGATTTGATGGGGGGCCCCGCAGATAAAGGGTAACGCCCCGATTCTCACATGCGATACGCTATGGCATGGAGGCGAACGTCCGTGCGCCTGATATCAAATCCGCGAGCACGTTTGTCAGCGACCCCTCCGGCACGCGTTTCTGCGCGGTCGTGTTGCGGTCGCGAATCGTGACGGTCCCTTCCTTCAACGTCTCGTGGTCCACGGTGACGCAGAACGGCGTGCCAATCTCGTCCATCCGCGCGTACCGACGGCCGATGGAACCGCCGTCGTCGTACGCGACCCGCCAGCGCCTCCGGAGCGACGTCCACACGGCCCGCGCGCGCTCCCGGAGTCCGCCTTTCCCGACGAGCGGGAACACGGCGGCGGGGATGGGCGCGATCCGCGCCGGGAGGCGCAACACGGACTTTTCGTCTCCCTTCTCGTACCCGAGATCGAGGAGTGCCCACACGTTACGGTCGATGCCGAAGCTCAATTCGAGGACGTGCGGGAGGACCTTGCGGTCGCCGACGGTTACCTCGAGCCGCTCCTTCGACGCGGCCTGATGCCCGCCGAGGTCGTGGTCCGTCCGGTAGTGGACGCCGCCGACCTCCTTGAAGCCGCCGAGGGTATCCTGTTTGAGCTCGACGTCGAAGTGGATCCGGTTGTAGAACGCCCGCTCCTTCTCGCTCAACTCCGCGAACCGGAAGCGGTCCGGCGGCACCGCCAACGTGCGGAGGTAGAAGTCCTGGACCTGGACCATGTGGTACACGTAGAACTTCGGGAGTCCGAGCGAGACGAGGTCGTCGGCGGTGTGTTCCGCGAACTGAAGATGCGCCTTCTCCCTCGCAAACGCGACTTGGAGTTCCCGCTCGGCGATTGTGTCGAACGGGATTTCGTCGTTCCACGTGGCGGGGTCGAAGAAGATCTGCAACTCCGCCTGGACAAACTCCCGCATCCGATACGTGCCTTGCCGCGGGGAGATCTCGTTGCGGAAACACCGCCCGATGACCGCGAGGCCCATCGGGAGCCGTCGACGGAGCGCCTCAAACTCCCGTTTGAAGTTCAGGTACGCGCCCTGCGCAGTCTCCGGCCGCAAGTACCCGCGGTCCTGCCCGAGCGGACCCACCGCGAGCGGGAACATCATGTTGAACGGTTGCGACGGCCCGAGTTCGCCCTTGCACCGCGGG
>JACQPO010000096.1 GCA_016207545.1 Methanobacteriota archaeon
CCGTCTACCAGAGGCCCCAGGACTTCATCCCCGCGATCACGGCCGCGCCCGAGCGATACGGTCGGTACGAGGCGCTCCAGGCGTATAACGCGCTGTACATCTACGCGGGCGAGGTGCTCACGAACCGGCTCGACCTCCACGAACTCGCGGCGATGAACCACGCGCTCCGCCAGGTCGTCGGGGCCAGCATCCGGTATTTCGCGGTCGACACCCGCCTGTTCCCGCTCGACGGCGAGAACACGGGCATCTTCTACGCCCCCGCAAAGCTGTCGGACCACCGGATCGTGACCCTGCAGGACGGCCGCTCCGTCCCCCGGGACTTCTTCGACGTGATGGCGACGACCCAGCGGGGCGTGATTAACGTCGTCGACGTGAGGGACACCGACCAGATCTCGGACCTCACCCTGCGGTACAAGGACATGTTCTACAACAGCATGTTCTACCGCGCGTACATCGGGTACGCGCCGCGGGACGTGGGCCTGACTTGCAGCGACTGCATCCCCGGGCTGCCGAGCCCCACGAACCAGTCCATCGCGAACTTCCCGCCGATGCAAGCGTGGAACCTGAGCCACTTCCGGCTCGTGTACAAGACCGCGTACTACAACCCGTTCCCGCCGGAGGAGCTCGCAAACCACACGGACGCATGGCAGGCGATGGACTTCCCCGAGGCGCAGGAGCTCCAGGGCAAGATCAACCGCGGGGAGGCCACGGGGGTCGTCGATCTGTCCCCCGCGTCCACGATCCGGCGGGGCATCGTGTTCCTGAAGTACTACGACGGCGCGTTCGTGAACGGCACGGTGACCCTCGGCGGGTTCCCGTGGCCCAACGTTCGAGTCACGGTCCACGACGAATTCGGGATCCCCCACTACACGACGCTGACCGATGAACAGGGGCGATACAGCGTCCTCGTCCCGTTCGGGGAAGTCCGCCTCCTCTTCTCCCTGGGCACCCCGGACAGCCGGACGCTGCGGGGCCCGACGATCCTGCGCGAGCTGACCCTGACCGTGAGCGACGCGGCGGCGATGCGGGAGAACGTCGACGCGGACGGAGACGGGATGGTGGACTGGCTCATCGCCCGCGACGTCGCGATCCCCGGGGAGGCGCTCGAGGGCATCCTGTACGTCGACCTCGACCGCGACGCCATCGTCGACGCCGTAGAGCCGCTCTTGGCGGGGGCGGAACTCACGATGGCGCGCACGGACCTCCCGCTGATCCGCTCCGTGCGGGTCGCCTCGGACGGCCGGTTCCGGGTGGAGGGTTTGTACCCCGGCTCGTACAACGTGACGATCCGATGGCAAGGACGGACGATCGATCTGACGAACGTCCCAATCGGCCCGAGTCAGGGTCCGGGGGACCTCCCGATTGCGCCCACGAACCTGCGCGGGTTCGCACTCGACCTCGAGGAGGCTGTCGTGGCCGGCGCCACGGTCACCCTGCGGGACCTCGCGAACGGGACCTCGTTCCGGGCGACAGCGGACCGGGAGGGCGCGTTCGCCTTCCGGGGCCTGCTCTCCGGGGATTTCGAGCTTCAGGCGTCGGCTGCGGGTCAGGAGTCCCTTCCCGCGCGGCTGTCCATCGCCCCCGACGCGACGGAGGCGGTCCGGAACGTCACCCTGTACCCCGTCGCGACGGTCTCCCTCCGCACAACGATCGGCGGGACGCCGCAACCCTTTGTGACCGTTGCGTTCACCCAACGCAGCTCCGCACACCTCGTCCGAATCGTCACGACGGACCGCGTCGGGGAGGCGCATCTCGCGCTGCCGGAGGGCACGTGGGACGCCCACGCCCGCCACTTTTCCGGCGACCTCCTGTGGGCCTTTGTCGGCTCCCTGACCGTGCGCGCCGGGGACGCGGTGGCGTACCCGGTGGATCTCGTGCGCGGCGCGATCGTCCGAGGCGCCGTGTTCGACGCGGGCAACCGATCCTTCTTCCTCGACAACGCGGAAATCGTGTTCCGAAGCGTGGCGGGGGAATACCGGGTCCGCTCGGACAGCGTGGGCCGGTACATCGCCCACCTACCCCTTGGCACGTGGACCGCCCAGGTTTCCCAGTTCGACCTGGCCTTCGTCGCGACGCGGACAATCGCGGGCGATGTCACGTTCGACCTCGCCGTGCCACGCGGGGCGACGGTCGGGGGGACCGTCGTGCGTACCCTGCTCGGCAACGCGACGGCATCCGAGGCGGTTTCCGACGCGACCCTTCGGTTCCGCTCGGGAGCGCTGGAATTCGTGGCGATGAGCGACGCGGGCGGGGCGTTCTCCCTCGCGATGCCAACTCAGGGATCCTTCGCGCTCGAGGTCACGCGCCTCGGGTTCGAGCCCCTCACCCTGCCCGCCCGGCCGGCCGCGCAGTGGCAAGTCGACAACCGCATCGCGATGGTCGCGACGAACGTCACCGCCACCGGGACGCTCCGCCTCGACGGCATGGCATTCACGGATTCCACCCTCCCCGTCCTGTTCCTGGCGCGCGACGGCGGCGCGGTGACGACCCCCGCCACGTTGGACGGAACGGGGCGGTACACGGTGGCCCTCCAACCGGGACGGTACGAGGCCTCCGCGGAGCGGAACGAGACGCAGGCGGGGGACGTGCGGCTCGAGCTGAGAGCCCCCCTCTCCCTCCCGGTCTCCGTCGGTGCGGGGCCGATCGCGCGCGACATCGACCTCGTCCGGCGGTATCGGATCGACGGCACGGTATCCCTGTCCGGCGACCCGCGGACCACGCCGGTCCGGTTCGAAGGTCCGGACGACGTCGAGACGGAGGCGACGGACGGCCTGTTCGCCGCGTTCCTCGCCGCAGGCACGTACACCCTGACCGCGAACACGACGGAGGGGCCCGACCAGTTCCTCGCCCTCCAACGGCTCGACGTCTCCGCCCCCGCGACCCTGAGCGTGTCCCTCCTCCGCGCGACGGAGCTGCGCGGCGCCGTCCGGCACGAGGACGTGCCCATCGAGAGCGCGACCGGCACGTTCGCCCGCGCGGAGGGCGGCACCGTGCGCGTGACGACGGACGATCGGGGCGAGTACCGCACGTTCGTCCTCGGCGGTACGTATACGGTGACCGTCGACCACCGCACGACGGTCCAGCGGGGCGCAGGGGTGCTCTACGTGCGCTTCACGTTCGCGGGCAGCCTGACGATCCCCCAGGACTCCGGCTTTCAGCTGTTTAACGTGGACGTCGTGCGCTCCCTCGACAACACGACCGTCTCGGGGACCGTCCGCTTCCGGGGCAATCCGGTCAGCGCGCAGCTCGCATTCCGGGTCAGCGGGGCGAACGGGATAGACACGACGTCAAGCACGACGTCCGGGTCCTACGCGCTGCCGATCCAGCCCGGCGAGTACGACGTATACGCGGTCGCCCCGCTCGAGGGTGCGGCCTTCCTCGGCCGGCTCGACGTATCGCCGGACGGACGCACGTTCGACATCGACCTTCGGCCCAGCGTCCGCGTGTCGGGCGCGACGACGTTGCGCGGCACACGGACCGCGGCCACGCTCTCGTTCACCTCCCCGACGGGGCGGGCGACGATCGCGACGGACGCCTCCGGGATTTACCAACTCCATCTGCCGCCCGCGAACTACGGCATCGAAGCGACCGCGAGCGGCACGGAACGAGGCACGGCGGTCAACTACCGTGGGACCGCGAACGTCACAATCGAGAGCTCGACGCTCCTGAACGTCGCGGTCACCAAGGTCGTGAGGCTCGGCGTCGGAATCGAATGGGACGCCGCGCAGCGGACGGAGGTACGCCCCGGCGGCACCGTCGTGTACTCCGTCACGCTCCGGAACACGGGCAACGAGGACGACACCTACCTCCTGACCACCATCGCGACCGGGTTCACGCTCGATTTCGAGGAGGACGACGTCTCCATCCCGTTCGGGACGACCGGGAACGTCCGCACCGTGCGCGTCACGATCACCGCGCACGGCGACGCCCGGGTCGACCACGCCCCGATCAGCGTGACCGCCCGGTCCCTGACGGACGGCTCGGTCACGCGCTCCGTGAACCTCGCCCTCGACGTGACGCGGTTCCGCGGGCTGTCCGCGACCGTGTCGTCCGACGCGCCGACGTGGGACGGCCGGTTCCTCAACTACTCGATCGAGGTGCGGAACACGGGGAACGCGCCCGAGACGATCCGCCTCAGCCTCCCGAACGCAGACGAGCTGCGGGCCGCGGGGTGGCGGGCCGTCCTGAGCGGTCCCTCCGGGTCCGGCGAGACAATCGACATAGGGATGGGGGCGAACTCGACCCTGAAACCGATCCTGCGGCTCGAGAAGGCGGGGGGAAGGGCGGGAACCCTAGCCCGAGTGAACGTCGTGAACACGGCGGACCCGACGCTCGAGACCCTCCTGACCGTGAACGTCCAGATGCCCGTCCTCGCGGTGGAGGGCGACGTCCGCGCGATTGGGCCCGGCATTACCGTGGTCGAGCCCGGGATTGACCTCGCGACCGCGGCGTTCCTCGTATCCCTGGCGGCCGTCGTCGCGGCGGCCGCGTACCTCGCGATCCTCCGGAGGCGGTCTCGATGAGGCGGCTTCTGCTTCCCGTCCTTCTGTTCCTCGCGTTCGCCGTGGCCCTGCTGCCGGCGCAAGCGCAGGAGCCGGTCGCCGCCGTCATCGACGGGCCCACGTCCCTCGCGCCGTCCACGACCCGGCTGTACGGGATTACGGTGACCGGCGGCCCGGGCGCCGTCAACGGCACGTTCGAGATTTCGTACGTCCTCGAGGGTGCGAACCTCGCGGGCGGCGACCCGCAGACGCCGCGCATCCTGACGAACGCGGACGGGCGGTTCGCGGTCAATATCACGACGCCCTCCGCGGAGGGCACGATCACACTGTTCGTGAAGGCGACGTCCCGCGGCGCCACGAACGAGACGACGGAGGTCCGCTTCGCGATCGACGTGTTCCGCCCCGTGGAGCTCCGCGCGACCCTGCGGAACCGCGGCGCGGCGGCGGCCGTGAACGTGTCCGTCGTCTTCTACGTGGACGGGGTCCGGGTGGGCGATACGACCGTCGCCCGTATCGACGCGGGCGGACAGACGACCGTGAACATCTCGTACATCCCCGTGGGGCTCACGCCCGGGCGCCACACGGTCCGCATCGAGGCGGACCTCGACGGGGACGGACGGATTTCCCCGGACGCGGGCGAGCTCCTCGTGATCGACTTCTTCTACAAGACGGGGGCCACGAACCTGCCCGCAATCCTCGGGACGATCACGGTCGTCATCCTCGTCCTGCTCGTGTTCCTTCTTTTGGCGATCCGCCGCCAACGCCGCCAGGGCTAGGGAAGTGGTCGGGAAGCCGCGCGAGGGCCTCCCGGCGGCGCTCCGGCAAGAGCACGTAATACCCGGCGAAGCGACGCGGCTCCACGGGCGGCCGCTCCGCTGGGTGGCGTTCTCACGCGTGAAGATGTTCCGGCGGAACCTCCTCACGATGAACCTCGCGGAGATGTAGCGATGCGAATCGAGGTTGCGCGGGAAATCGGGGAGGCGGAGGCGAGCCAGCGAATCGCCCAGCTCGAAGCCCCCCACGACAGCTTCGAGGCGCTCCGGCGACGCGTACAGGTCGAGCGGGGCAGCGACCCGGACGCGGAGGACGACTTCGTCGTCTGGCGGGCCCTCCGCGACGGGGCACGGTCGAGGAACGGATTGTGTTCGACACCGCAGACGCCTTCCGCGCGGTGACCCCGCGACGCGTCGAACTCTTGGAATACCTCCAGGGGAACCACGTCGGGTCGATCAAGGACCTGGCGGCGAAGTTGCGGCGGGACTACAAGAACGCGTACGACGACCTCGCGGCCCTCCAGGCGTGGGGTTTCGTGGCCGTGCGCTGCGAGGGGGAGAACCAACGGCCGATCGCGCTCGTCACGAGCCTTCGCGTCCGCTGGGAGAAGGGAATCACAGCTTCTTCGCGAGGTCGCCCAGCTTCCGTTCCAGCTCCGCGCCGCGGGCGGCGAACGCCAACTCGCCGCGCGTTCGTTCCAGGAGGCTGCGGGCGACGTCCTGCTTTCGGCGGAGCGCGACGACCGCGTTCGGATAGTCGAACCGGAGAATCGCGTCGAAGATGTCTTCCATCATCTGCAGATATCGACTCGCCTCCTCGACCCGGCCCGCGCGCATGTGGTCCAACACGAACCGCCGAAGCTCCCCGATCGCGTCTGCCAGCCCGAGGACGAACGCCGCGCCCGGGACGCCGAGTTCCTCGGGGTCCGGCAGCGGCCGTCCGTCGAGGATACTGTAGATGATTGCCGCCTCCGCAACCTCCGCGAGGGCCGCCTCGACGGTCCCGCCGTGCCACAATTCCGGGTGATCCTTGAGGAGCATACGAAGTTCGCGGACCTGCGTCCGGGCGTCCGCGAGGGAGCCCGAGACGTCCTCCCCTCGGTGCATGCCGCGCAGCGCGGACCCGGCCAGGCGCGTAAGCGCGCGCGTGGCCTTGAGCGTGGCTTCCCGCACCCGGTCCTTTTCGTCGAGCTCCGCCTCAATGCGCTCCACGATGCGATCCAAGTCGTTCATCGGGTTGGGAGGTCAGAATCCCCCGGCGGCTTAGTCCTTTCCTTCCTCGAGGGAAGGCGGCTTCATCCCCAGGGATACAGGCCCTCCGCGGAGCAGTACCATCGGGAATACTGGTAGACATACGTGAGTGGCTGTCCGCACCGCGGACAGGACACCGCGGCCTGCTGAGGCGGCAGTGCGGCGGGGTGGCTCGGAGCCCCAAGCGGGACTTGCGCGGGCGGAGCGGGCGCCACACCAGGAAGCATCGGGGCGGGAACCGGGTACGCGGGGGCCGGCGCGACGGCCGCCGGCCGGCCGCAGTACGGGCACACGTAGTAATGCGCGGCGATCTGGCGGCCGCACGAGAGGCACGTCCGCATCGGTGCCCCTTCTTGGACCACGCCCACGATGAGCAGGATGAACCCCACGACCGCGAGCGGAATTCCTACGAGGCACAGAAACGGGATGATGGAGAGGACCACGCCGATGACGAGCAAGACGGCGCCGACGACCACGAGGGACTGGTTCACGGGCCTCCACTGCCTCCGGGGCGTATGGACCCCATGCTTAATCATTGCTCAGCGGCGCGCGCCCGGCCGGGAACGGACACCCCGCCGCAACCGGTCCATCCGCTCCACCTTCCTTCGGATGGCGGCCCGCGTCCCGATGTCGTGGCGCACGTACGCGTTCCCCTTCACGTGTGTCAGGGCCGCCTCCGCCTGCGCCTCCGCCTCCGCGAGGGTGTCGTCGATGCCCACGACTGCGAGCGCCCGCGAAGTCGTCGTGACGATGGCCCCGTCCACTTCGTTCACGGACGCGTAGTAAAGCCGGGCGCCCGTCGCGGCAAGCCCCTCCTCGTCGACGACGAGCCGCTCGCCGGCAACGGCCTTCGCGCCGTACCCGATGGGGACCACGTACTTGCACACGGTCGCCTTCCGCGCGAAGAACACGTTCGCCTTCAGCACCCCCGTCGCGATCCGCTCGCATGCCTCAGCAAAATCGCCCTCGACAAGCGGGAGGACGTTCATGCACTCCGGGTCCGCGAACCGGGCGTTGAACTCGAGTACGCGGACCCCACTGGCGGTCGCGATGAACCCGCCGTAC
>JACQPO010000092.1 GCA_016207545.1 Methanobacteriota archaeon
GAACTCGGGATCATCACGGGCGTGGAGTTCTCCATCCTCGTCGTCCTCGGGCTCGTGACGACGGTCATGACGCCCTTCCTGCTCCGCTGGTTCGCGCGCGGCGCCCAGCAGGCGATAGCCGCAGCGCCGAGTGCGGCCCCGCCCAACACGTAGTCACGCGGGCAGGCTCGCCTGTTTCCCCTTCGGCCTCCACAGGTTCGCCACGCGGACGCCGATCATGCGGACGGGCCGGCCGCGGTCCCGGAATTCCGCGATGAGTTCGCGCGACATGTTCATCAGCACGTCGCGGTCGTCCGTCCACGTCGGCAACGTGCGATCCCGCGTGTGGGTCTGGAATCCCTCGAACCGGATCTTGATACTGACCGTGCGGAACGTGACGTTCGCATTGCGGACCCGCAGGTGCACGTTGTCCGCGACGCTGTCCAACGTCTCAAGGATCGCGTCCCAGGCGTCCACGTCCCGCTCGAACGTGCGTTCGACGCTGATGCTCTTCGCGTCCGGCCGCTCCTCGACGGGCAGCTCCTCGAGACCCCGCGCGATGCCCCACAGCCAGACCGCGTTGCGGCCGAGGACCTTCGTGAGCTCCGTCCCCGGATACGCCGCCAATTCCCCGACCGTCCGGATGCCCAAGTCCGCGAGCACGCGCTCCGTCTTCTCCCCTACGCCGCTGATCGCGTTCACGGACAGCGGCGCGAGGAACCGGCTCACGTCTTGGGGCCACACGACCATCAACCCGTCCGGCTTCCGCTGCGCCGCGGCGATCTTCGCGCACGACTTGTTCGGGGCGACGCCGATCGAGCACGTGAGGCCCTCCCGCTCGCGCACGGCCTTCTTCACCGCCACCGCGTACTCCCGGACGTGGTCCCAGTCCGTTTTGGCGGTGACGTCCAAGTACGCCTCGTCGATGCTCGCCTGCTCGAACTTCCCCGCGTACTCGCGCAGGATGTTCATCACGTTCTCCGACACGGTCCCGTACAGGTCGTAGTTCGGCCTCTTGTACACGGCGTCCGGCAGCTTGCGCCACGCGAGGGAGATCGGCATGCCCGCCTTGATGCCCAGGGCGCGAGCTTCGTAGGAGGAGGCCATGACAACGCCGCGACCCTTCCCCTCGTTCGGGTCTGCGCCGACGATCACGGGCTTCCCGCGGAGCTCCGGGTGCTCCCGCATCTCCACTGCGGTGTAGAAGGAGTCGAGGTCGACGTGAAAGACGATGCGGGCCACAGAGACTTATCGGCGCCCCTACTCAAAATGCTTCGGCGCCGATCGTGAGGCGTCGGGCGGACACGAGCAGGCGCCGCGCTTTTCGAAGTTGGCCAGACTTTGGATCGACTTCCAGAGCGAGTTCCTCGAGGGCGATGACGCCCAGGATCGGGGCGTCCCTCGCGGCGCCGAAGAGAACCCGCGTCAGGCCGATTTGTCCCTTGAGGCGCAGGAACGCGGCCCCGACATCCCGACGGATGACCTCACCATTCGCGAGCTCGAACGGCTCCCGGGCGAACGGCTTGATCCCCAGCTTCTTCAGGAACGGCCGCGGAAGAATGGAGTCATCGGCCCCGGTGTCGACCAAGACGGTCAGCGGTTCCCACGGCCCTTCGAGAGCGGGCGCGATTTCGACATCCACGAACATCCGTCCCATGCCACGCCATCGTCGCACCGACATGCAAAGCCCCTCTGCGTACAGGTAATCGACACCATGCCAACGCCGCTTCTTAACCTTGACCCGCACCTCGTCACTGGACGCAGAACTCGTTCCCCTCGGGGTCCAGCATGACGACCCAGTACCCGCCGAGCTCCTCCCAGGCGCGCTGCCTCGTCGCCCCGAGCCTGAGAAGCCGGTCGACCTCGGCATGGTTTCGCTTCTTTCGCTCCTCCAACGGGACGGAGGCGCCTCCGCCAACGTTAAGGTCTATGTGGAGGCGGTTCTTTCCCGGCTTCGGCGTGTCCATCTGCTGGAAGTAGATCCGCGGCCCGCGGCCGTCCGGGTCGACGATCGCGCTCGCGGAGTTCCATTCCTCCTCGGGGATGCCCATCTTCTTCAGGGCCTCCTCCCACGAGGCGAAGCCCGCGGGCGGGTCCTGGAGCTTGTAATGAAGGGCCCCGGCCCAGAACTTTGCCAGGCGGTCCGGGTCCCCGCAGTCGAAGACGACTTGAATGTCCGTGGCCATCGAAACTCCTCGCGGCCCCAGGCAGCCTCCCGCCATGTATTTTTCGAGGGTTGGCCGAACGGAACGAACTCCGGTTCGCGGTTTCAGGCGGGCCGGGCTACAGGGTGTCGCGCGGGGAGGAGCCGGCGTCTCGCCTTCCGCAGGCGGCGGTTCACGGGATCGACCTGATAGCCGAGTTCCTCGAGCACCACGGCCCCCAGAACAGGGCTGTCCCGACGGGTGCCGAAGACTACGTAGGTCGACGCGGGCTTCCTCCGGAAGTGGAGGAACGCGATGCCGACGTCCCGCCAAATCACGCGGCCGTTCGCGAGTTCGAACGGTTCCTTGCCGAGCGCCTCGATGTCAAGCTCCCTGAGCAGCTTGCGCGGAAGGACCGAATAGGACGACCCCGTATCCACGAGCAACTCGATCGGCCGCGCAGGCCCACGCAGGTCCTTCGACACGCGCATCCGCACGTACGTTTCTCCCACACCTTCGGAATGCTGACCCATCTGGCATGGAGCTCGGGTGTACAAGTAGTTTCGGCGCTCACCCGAAGTCCGCGAGCCCCCTTTGCTTCCCGCCTCCCGCCGCGGGGAAGCCGACCTCCATCAGACCCGCCAAGCGGCGGAACTCGTTCACGCTCGCGGGGCCGAACCCCGCGTAGTGGTTGTTGAAGAAGACGAAGACTTGCCGCACGTCGTCGCCCGACGCCTTCGCGAGGTCCTTGTACCACTCCCGCATTTCCGACGACCGGTCCCTCTGCGTCTCCTTGAACTCCGTGATGTCCCGCTCCCCGACGAGGCGCAGGTAGAGGAAGTCCGCCGTGACGA
>JACQPO010000090.1 GCA_016207545.1 Methanobacteriota archaeon
CAGCTCCGCGTACGGCGTCGTGTTTGGTACGATCTTCGTGTCGACGCCCAGGTACTTGAGAACGCGGTACTCGCGATGGGTCCACTGCCCCCCGTTGTCGACAACGAGGACGCGCATCACCCGGAGTACCGGCGGGGCGGCATAAGGGCTTCGCTACCCTTTTCTAGGTTGTCGGGCATGCGGTTTGGAGGGAGGAGCGTGTACCCTCAGCCGTACCCGTATCCGACGCCCCCGGCCCCCCTGCGGACGCCGAAGGGCCTCGGTTGGTGTTGGAAGGCGTACCTCATTTACATCGTCGCTTTGGGCCTCAGCGCGGTCATCGCCCTGCTGCTGTACGCCGCGCTCGCGAGGCTCTCTCCGGGGGCGGGTTTCTCGGAGGTGTTGTCGGCGTTGCTTCCCGCGGCGATCGGCGGGCTTGCGGTGGGGGTCCTCGTACTCGTGGTGATCGTTTTCTATCTGGTCGGGTTCTACGATCTATACAAGGGCCGCGGCGAGTTCGGCCCCGAACACGCGAGGAACGTGCGGCTCTCCTTCTTCCTTCTCCTCGCCGCCATCGTCGTCTTCGTCGCAAGTTTCGTCGTGGTCCTGATTGTCGCTCTCGCGTCGGGCTTGTTCGTCTTGGGGAGTCCGCCTTCACTCGATGCGTACTACGCGCTCACAATCGTCGCCATCGGCTTCGGCATCGTCCAAGCCGCCATCATCGCCGCCCTGCTCGTCCTCCCCCTGCGGGTCCTCGCGAAGCCGAGCCATGAGCGGTACCTGTACGTCGCGGCGGCCGTGCAGACGGCGACCCCCGGCATCGCGGGTGCCCTCTCCCTCCTCCAGCTCCCGCGGCTCATCCCGTTGTTCCAGGACGCCACGGGATTCGCCTCGCTCGATTCAACCATCGGGATTCCGACCGTCGTGAGCAGCGCGCTGGGGATGTTCGTCTTCGCGATCTATCTCGTCGCATACCGCGGGGCGGATTCGCGGGTCACGTCGGGCGAACTGAAGCCGACGTTGCCGCCCGCGCAGGCGGCGTCGTGGATGCCGGGTCCCATGGTGCCGCCGGCGCAACCGCCGGTGCAACCCCCGCCGCCCGGGGGACACGCCCCGTAGGTCACTCCCACTCGATCGTCGCGGGCGGCTTGTTCGAGACGTCGTAGACGACGCGGGTCACGTTCGGCAGCTCGTTCGTGATCCGCGTGGAAATCCGGTCCAACACCTCGTGCGGCATCTTCGCGTACCGGCCGCTCATGCCGTCGACCGACTCGATCGCGCGCACGGCGACGGTCCACCCGTACGCGCGGACGTCGCCGTGGACGCCCACGGTCCGCACGGGCAGGACGACGGCGAAGTACTGCCACGGCAGGGCCATCGTCCCCGCCTTCGCGGCCGCCTCGATCTCCTCCTCGACGATTGCACACGCGCCCCGCACGATCTCGATCTTCTCCGCCGTCACCTCGCCGAGGCACCGGACCGCGAGGGCCGGACCAGGGAACGGCTGGCGCTCCGCGACGCGCAGCCCGAGGGCTCGCGCGACCTTGCGTACCTCGTCCTTGTAGAGATCCCGCAACGGCTCCGCGAGCGTGAGGTGCATGACCTCCGGGAGGCCCGCGACGTTGTGGTGGGTCTTGATCCGGTCCCGCAACTGGCCGCCGCTCTCGATCCAATCCGGCGCGATCGTGCCCTGCACGAGGTACTCCGCGCCGAACGGGCGCGCCTCCCGCTCGAAGATGTCGATGAACTTGTTGCCGATGATGACCCGTTTCTTCTCGGGATCCTCGACCTCGCGGAGCGCGGTGAAGAATTCCTCGCGAGCGTCAACGATCTTGTGGTGAACGCCCATCTCCTTCAGCGTCTGGGCCACGTCGTTGACTTCGCCCTTCCGCATGAGGCCCGTGTCGACGAACACCGCCAACAGGTTCTCCCCCAACGCGCGGCTCGCGAGGACCGCAGCGGTCGTGCTGTCCACCCCGCCGGAGGCCGCGATGATCGCCTTCCCCATCACGTGGGCGCGGAGGTCCGCGACCGCCTCCGCGATGAACCCGTTCGGGTCGAACACAAGTGGGAAAGCGGGCGCCTGCTAAAGAACTTGTGCGCCTACGGTCGAGGATTAAGTAGTCCCCGACTCATGTAGAAGCGGGGGAGGCCATGGATCCGACATCGTGCAAGGTTCACAAGCTCGTCGCCGACATCGCAGCGCTGAGCGGCGGGAAGGTGCTGCTCGTCCGATACAAGGACGTGTCGAAGTACGACAACCAGAAGGGCTGGTTCCTGCCGGACGACTACCTGAACTTCGACGAGCATCCCGACGGGGCCCCGAAACGAATCCTGAAGGAACAGGCCGGCGTGTCCGTCGACGGCGCGCGGATGAGCCACATCGAGTCGTTCGTCGGCAACGGCGCGTGGCACCTCGTCTTCCACTACAAGGTCGAGCTTCCGATCGCTCCGCCCCTCGCCCTTGGCGGCAACGTCGCGGAGGCGAGGTGGTTCCCGCTCGACCGCCTGCCGCCGCGAAAGGACGTGTCCCATGGCGGCTGGGCGATCGACGTCCTGAACACGGCGTTGGGCCGCGCGAGGTAGGGGCTCAGTCCTTCGAG
>JACQPO010000098.1 GCA_016207545.1 Methanobacteriota archaeon
ATGCTTGTCCTCGCGCGCCTCCTCGCGCGATTTGCGGAGCGGCCTCCCGCGCCCGACTTTCCCGGGTACACCGCCAAGGAGGTTCGCGCCGTATGCACGAAGTGCACGTTCCGTCCTTCGACGATGTTTGGCCGATTGGCGGAGACGGTGCTGGGAGGAGATCCCGCGGCCTTCGTCACGTTGTTGAAGGAAGTCGCGGAGGGGCTCGACGCCTACGCGGAGGACGGGTGCCGCGCGTGCACGGCGGCCTCGCGGGCGGACCTGCACCTCGTGTTGAGGGAGATGGAGGGCGGGGGATAGTCGTGGCATCCCTCGCCGAGGTCGTCGCGACGCTCGAGGCCACGGGATGGGCCGCCCGCATCCTGGAGACGATCCGCGCGGATCGCCGGGAGCGACCGAGGTTCTCCGCCTCGTGGGTGAGCGCATCCCCGCCTGCGTCTGCCCGTCTCGTTCGCGCGTACGAGGTCGCGGGCTCCGAGGTACGGCTGTGTCGCCTGCCGGGAGGGACGGAATCCCTGTACTTCGTCGTCCCTTGGGAATACGCGGTTCCCTCGGAGCACATTCGTCTCGTCCATCTTGCCCGTGAGCGGCTTCGCGCGGCAAGCCCCGGCCCCGTGCGGGCGTTGCGCCCCGACGAGGTGCGCGATTACGTCGTGGACCGGGGGGAACGGCTCATCGCCCGTCTGGCGGCGGACCACGGCATCGCGCTGGGAGCGGACCGCGGGGACGAGGTCCGCACGGCTCGCAGGTTGGCGGCGACGCTCGCCGCGTACACCGTCGGCCTTGGCGTGCTGGAAATCCCGCTGCGCGATCCGAACGTGCAGGACGTGTACGTGGACGCCCCCGCAGGGCGGACGCCCGTGTACGTGACGATCGCCGACCCGGGCGCGGACCTGCACCAGCGGTGCGTGACGAACGTCCATCTGACCGCCATGGACGCGGAGGCGCTCGTCGCCCGGCTGCGGCTCGCGAGCGGGAGGCCGTTCTCGGAGGCCACGCCCGTGCTCGAGACGAACCTGGAGGAGTTCCGGGTGCGGGCGACCGCGATTGGACCCCCGCTGAGCCCGGACGGATTGGCGGTCGCGCTGCGACGCCACGCGACGGACCCGTGGACGCTCCCGCGGTTGGTCGCGACCCGAGCTCTGAGCCCGTTCGCGGCGGGACTCCTTTCGTTCCTCATCGACGGCCGCGCCACGATCCTCATCGCGGGCGCGCGCGGCGCGGGAAAGACGTCCCTCCTCGGCGCCCTCCTGTTCGAATTCCCGCTCAGCCAGCGGATCCTGACGATTGAGGATACCCGCGAGCTGCCGACCGCGGACCTCCAGGCCCTGGGACACAAGGTGCAATCCCTGTTCGTCCGCTCCGCCCTCGGCGGCCACGAACTGTCCGCGGAGGAGGCCCTCCGCGCGTCCCTCCGGCTCGGGGAGAGCGCCCTCGTGCTCGGGGAAGTGCGCGGCCAGGAAGCACGCACGTTGTACGAGGCGATGCGCGCGGGAACGGCGGGCAGCTCGGTCCTCGGAACGATTCATGGCAATTCCGCGCGCGCGGCCTACGAACGGATCGTGCACGACCTAGGCATCCCACCGGCGTCGTTCGCGGCGACGGACGTCATCGTGGTCGCGGGGCTCGCGCGCCCGGGCGGGGTCCAACGGACGTTGCGCCGCGTCGTCGAGGTCACGGACGTGGCTAAATCTCGGGGGCCCGACGCCTTCGAGCCCCTCCTGGCCTACGATGCCGCCACGGCTGCGCTCCAGGAGGCCCCAGGGCTCGCCGTATCGGAGACGATTCGCAGGATTTCCGATGCGTGGGCGCTTACCTACGACGAAGCTCTCGAGAACATCCGAGTCCGCGCCGCGATCCGCGCGACGCTCGCGGAGCGAAGCCGCCACGGCGGTCCGGAGTTCGCGTCCCCGTCGTGGGTCTCTCGGGCGAACGCGGCCTACTGGAGTCTCGTCGAGGCTGGGCGCCGGGGCGCGGACCTCCTCGACGCGTGGATGTCGTGGTTCCAGGGGACGTCCCATGGATGATGCGTTCGTCCGCGCATGCGCTTGGGCCGGCCGATGGAGGCGACGCGGTCGTCTGCCACAGGATCGTGACGGCGGCGATAGGCCGAATCCATTGGTTTCTGCCTTAGAACTCGCACGGTTGGCGGCGACGCCAGCGGAGGTGCGTGCACTTGCCGTACTCACCGCCTCTCTCGTGGCCACGGCATCCTCCGTGGGCCTGGTCTTCGCCGTCTTCTTCCTGGGAGACGCCGTCCTTCCGTTGGTTCCCGCGCTCGTCGCTTCTCCCGTGCTCGCGGCACTCGTGATCCTCTAC
>JACQPO010000097.1 GCA_016207545.1 Methanobacteriota archaeon
AGCCGCCCGGCGGCCACGCGGCGGCGCGGCCTCTTCTCGATCGAAGCCCACAGATCCCGGGCGCGGAGGAGACCGAGGTCCGCCCCGTACTTCACCAGCGCCGCCCGGAGGGCCTCTGACTTCGTCGCGAATAGACCGGACCGCACGAGTCGATCGAGGAGTGCGGCCTCGGCGCCTCGAAACTTGATCGTGAGCGAGGATTCCATAGTGAAATCACAGTATCTTCATAGTATTTATCCCTATCTCGACGGCGTACCGGCGTGTCCCTTCGTCGAGCAAACCCGGGACATGCCGCACAGCGCTCTCGTAAGGGCGCAGGTCGGGGGTTCAATTCCCCCCTGCGGCTTCGGCGGTACCCTTGCAGACGGATGTGCCCGGGTCAGACCTCGTACACGTTCGATCTGTGCCCGAATCGGGTAAACCTGACCTTACCAGGCTCGACCTCGTAGACTCCGCGATAGTCCCCGATGCGCAACCGCCAAGTAGCCTTCACTCCGCGCAGCGGTTTGACATCCAGCCCGGGTCGACCTTGAGTCGGCTCTTCGGCAAGCGCCTCGAATGCCTTCGCAAACCGCCTTTGAATTTCCCGCGGGAGGCGCCGGAACTCCCTTTCTGCACTCGGCTTGAAGAAGATCTCCGCCGGCACGGCCGTTCACAACCGGAGCCGCTTGCGGACTTCACTCCAAGGGATGTCTGGCTCCTCGCGGAGCCGCCGGAGGTGTTCGCGTACGAACGGCCCCGGTGGGTTGTCATCCATGAGGTCGTTCAGTACCTCATCGTATGTCGTTCCGCCAACCTTGTAGGAACGAAGGCGTCGCAGCGTCTCCGGCTTGACGGGCACTGTAGTGGTCGCCATCATCATGACTATTACCATCATCATATTAATAGTCAACGAGGCCGGCACCGGTGATCCTTGCGCTTTGGTCAGGCGCGGGTCGGGGGTTCAATTCCCCGCTGTGGCTTGACAACCTGGCCCGCCACACCCGGACCCCGGACAGCCGTCAGGTATGCCCCTTATCCTCGACGACCCACTGCAAAGGGACCATCGACTGCGACCCTGGTTTACGCCTCGGGATTCGCACGCCTCGGGAGGCCTTCCGCGTCACGGCGCTCCCCTACGCCGGGCTACGGCGTATTCGAAACGATGCGGGAGTATACACAGGTCAAGAGCGTGTGGGTCGGGTACGACTTCAAACCCTGGACCTGACCGGAATGACGGCGGCGAGGTCGGGCAGGAGCGGAAATTCCGATCGAAACCGTGGCGAACCCGTAGGGGGTTGAGCCACAGCTCGTGCGGAGGAACGCGCGAGCGGACTAGGCGCCCCGGCGTCGGCGGCGCCGCCAAAGGAGGAGGGCCGTGAGGATGGCGGCAAGAATCAGGACGCCGGCAGAGGTCGCCGCGACGAGGACGATTGAAGACAGCACCGGCTGCCACGCGGCACGCACCTCGAGGGGGCCGTCCACCAAGACGGTGACGCTCGGCTCGGTGGAGACGACGTCCCCCGTCCACCCCGCGAACGTGTATTCCCGTTCCCCCTCCACGGCCCGCGGCTGCGCCCGGAGGACCGCCTGGCTCCCCGCCGCGTACCATCCTTCGCCCTCGACCGCCGAAACGGAGCTCACGATCCGCACGAAATACTGCGTCTCCCACGCCGCGACGGCGACCTTGGGGCCGTCCATGAGGATCGGGTCCGACGTGAGCCCCGTCCCCGCGGCATCCCCCGACCATCCGGTGAACGCGAGCCGCTCGCCCGGGTTCACGAAGAGCTGCGCCACCGGGACACTTGCCGTCACGCGGGAGCCCGCCTCGTACCATCCCTCCCCGTTCGCAGGCGCCCCGGCGGATTGGACGGTGAGGGAATATTCCGTCTGGAACCGCGCGACGAGCGTCACGGGGCCGTTGAACACGACGACGTGGACGGGCTGCCCGCCGTCGCTCCACGACAGGAACCTGTGGCGAACCCCCGGGGGCCCGGACTGGAGGGCCTCCACGTCCACGGTCAGCGAGGAGCCGCGCGGGAACCAGAGGGTCGCAGGAGCGTCGTGCGGGATCCCGTCGAGCAACACCCGGAGGCCCGAGGGCTGGGTGTCGAGCACGAGCGCGTCTTCCTCTTGGAACGAGGCGGTCGCGGCGAACGGCTGGCTCGCGAGGATCGTGCGTATCCGTGCGGCGCCGTCGCTCCACGAAACCCAGGAGTACCGGGTGTTCGCATCAACTTCCTGCGGCGTGATCGCCTCGACCGTGTGCGCAGAGCCGTCGTCCCACCAGGCGACGACGGGTGCGGTCGCGAGCGCATCGTCGATCCGGAACTGCAAGCCCGCGGGGACCGTCGCAAGGTGCGCCCGGACCTGCCGCACGAACGTGGCGGTGATCGTGGCGTCTGCGCCCGCGGTGATCGCGTGGGACGCGGCGCCGCCGTCGCTCCACGAAACCCAGGAGAATCGCACCCCGTCGCTCACGGGCTGCGGGCTGGGGGCCTCGAGGGTATGGACGGAGCCCGTCTCCCACAGGTACCCCACGGGCGCCGTCACGGCCACGCCATCCACGACGACCCGTCGACCCACCGGGTTCGTGGCCACGGTAACCGTCACGAACTCGATCGACGGGTTCCGGGCGAAGTAGATGTCGAAATCCGAGCCCCGGCCGTCCGTCCATACGATGTACGTCGCGTCGTCGGGTCCGACCTCGACTGCGAAGTAGTCCCCAGGCCGATCGTACGTGCCCGGGGTGGACTCCGTGGACACGCGAACGTTCGGGCCCCACGTCGCCCCGCCGTCCGTCGAGTTCGCGTAGTAGATGTCCCAGTTCCCGCCCCTCCGATCCTCCCACGCCGCGTGGACGACGCCGAAGCGGTCCACGGCGAGGTCGACCATGTACTGGGTGTTCGTCGTCACGTCGTTCACGCGGGCGTTCGGGGACCACGTGCGGCCCGCGTCCGTCGACCCGGCGACGTAGATGTCGTGGCTCCCGTCGCGGAGGTCCGTCCACGCGACGTAGATCGCCCCGCTCGTGGGGTCCACAACCATGGCGGGCAGCGGGATTTGCCACGTGCCCGAGCTCAGCGCGGTCCCGGAGATGTCGTTGACCCGTCGGTCTGTGTGCCAAGTCTGACCTCCGTCCGTCGAGTAGTCGAACAGGATGTTGTTCGTCAGGAAATCCCACCAGACGAGGTACACGTCCCCGTTCGGCGCGGCCGCGACGATCACGCCGAGGACGCTGCCCGGCCGGTCGTCCGGGTCCACGCTCGGCGCCCATGTGGCACCGCCGTCGTCAGACCATGTCACCTGGAGCTTGTTGTCCGGGGTTCCGGGGGAGCCCACCTCGTCCCACGCCAAGAACAAGCGACGCGAGGGCGCGACCGAGATCGACTCTTTGTCCGAGAGCCCGGCGAGCCCCGGGTGATGGCGGATGGGACCCCAGGTCTCGCCGTCGAACGTGCTTCGCACGTTGATCCCGGAGTCCGGGCCATACTCAAGGTACGCATAGTACACGCGGTCGTCCGGCGCGCGCGAGAGCCATGGGTCCGAGTTCGACCAGCCGGACGCGTGGAGCTGATCCATGAGGATGTTCGGGATCCAAGTGAAACCGCCGTCCGTGGAGGACGAGAAGCCGACGCGACGACCCGCGGCGCTCGGACCGTCCGTCTCCTTCCATCCAACGAAGATCGTGCCGCTGCCGTTCACGACCATCGTCGGCTCGACCTGCCACAGCCACGGGGAGGAGCCGTACGTGATCCGTACGTTCGGGAAGAACGGGGGCGGGGATGTCGGGACGACCGGCGGCACACCGGACGCCGGGCGCGGGGACGCCTCCTCGGAGGCCGCGGCGGGGCCTGGCGTGGGCATCGCCGCGATGAGTAGGATGAGAACGAACAGGCCGGCCCACTGGATGTGCGGTTCCCCCATCGTGTGCGATGCGACGATACACCATAATCATTGCGTCCTCCGGTCAAGGATGCGACGCACGATTCGCGCCTCGTGAGCACGTCGCTTGGTTCCTCGTTTCGCCCCGCAAAAACCGTTCTCATCTCAGAGAACGAAAGCACCGAGGGGGAAAGCTCAAATGCACCTTCGTCCTATCTTCCGAAGGAGGCGGGAAGGTTTGACGGTCCGGGATGTTGCGGAGACCAAAGGAAAGGAGATCCGCCTCGGAGAACACGCCGCGGACCCAAGCGCCGCGCCCAAAATCAGTACGGTCGTCTACGCCCCGCGCATCGTTCCGCGCGTAGACTGGCAGCGCATCTTCGTGCTCAACGAGGAGTACGAGCTGCTGAGCGAGTACGCGCTGAACGACGACTGCCCGCTCACCTTCGAAGACCTGCAGCGATCGATGCCCCTCGAGGGCCTGAAGCACGCGAAGCCCGTGTTCCAGGGCGAGTACGCGTTCACCCCGTTCGAGGTCGACAACCT
>JACQPO010000010.1 GCA_016207545.1 Methanobacteriota archaeon
ACGGGTCGAGCTGCGATTCTACGCCTCGCGCGACAACACGACCTGGAAGGGACCCCTCTCGTTCGGGAGCGCGTCCGCGAACGCGTGGACGTTCCCGTTCCCGCAGGGCGCAGGCCACTACCGCCTCTTCGCACGGGCGCAAGACGCGCGAGGGCAATGGGAGGCGGACCAACCCCCGGACGCTGCGGAAGTCGTGCTCGGATACGACGACGTCGCGCCCGTCTCCGCCCTCGAGCCCGTGACGGGATACTGGTTCGACGGCCCGATCCCGCTCGTCGCGACGGCGACGGATGACGTGAGCGGCCTGGCGGCCGTCGACGTCTGGTACGCGTTCCGCCCAAGCCTGCGCGACACCTGGTCCGAGTGGACGCTGGCGGGCTCGGACGACGACGCCCCGTACGCGCTCTCCTTCCCGTTCCCCAAGGGAGAGGGGCACTACGCGTTCACGACGCGCGCCAAGGACGTCGCGGGGAACGAGGAGCCGGGGCGCCCCGCGGGCATTGCGGCGGGGTTCAACGCCGGCCCGCCCGTCGCGCCGTTCCTCCTCCCGCCCACGTTCGTGGACCCGGACACGCGACGGACGAACCTGACGTGGCTCGCGAGTCCGTCCTCCGACGTCGGGCGGCTCGAGATCCACCGAGGACTCGCGTCCGAGTTTGTGCCCGACCTCCGCCCGTGCGCGTCCTCGGCGACGTGCGTCGCCGCGCTCGAGCCCGGCACGACGACCGCATGGGCGCCGTTGGGCGCAGAGAACGCGACCGCGTACTTCCGGGTCGTGGCGATCGACGAGGGTGGCCTCGCGAACGGGAGCGTTGCCGTCGCGGCCACGTTCCACGGCTTCGGATTCGACTCGCCAAACACGGCCGCGGACCCGTCGGCCCTGCCCCTCGACGTCGCGTGGTCCGAGCGGCTGGGGTTCGACGGCGCGTGTACGGACTGCGCGGACGTGTTCGCGGTGTCCCTCGGCCGCGCGGAGTCGTTGCGTCTCCTCCTCGCAGTCCCCGCGTCCGGCGATTTCCGGATCACCGTATTCGACGCGGCGTTGGAGGCCGTTTGGGAGGCGGACCGTGCAGGGTTTGGCGGTTGGGAAACGCTCTTCGTGTTCACGCCAATCCCGCGCGTCCTGTACGTAATCGTGGACTGGGGATTCCACGTCGGCGCGGACGGGCGGAACGGGGGATGGTACACGCTCACCGCCACGGTCCTGCCCCCGTGAGAGCCGCCAACCCTCGCAAAGCTTACATCCCGGCGCGATTAGCCGGGCCGTGGCCTCCCGCCTCGCGGTCGGCGCCGCCTACGGCATGCTGTGCTTCATCTGGGGCTCCACGTGGCTCGCGATCAAGATCGGCCTCGCGGGCGCCCCCGCGTTCTTCGGCGCCGCCCTGCGGTTCGTCGTGGCGGCAATCACGCTCCTCGCGCTGGCCGCCGTCTTCCGGTCCCGCGTCCCGCGCTCGCGGGCGGAGTGGGCGCTCATCGCGTACGTGGGCGTCGTCCTGTTCACGCTCGACTACGGGCTCATCTACTGGGGCGAGGCCGCCGGGGTCGAGAGCGGGCTGTCCGCGATCCTGTTCGCGACGTTCCCGTTCCAGACCGCGCTCACCGCGCACGCGATCCTCCCGGACGAGCGGCTCACCGCGCAGAAGGTCGCCGGCACGATCCTCGGCTTCGCGGGCATCCTGATCATCTTCCGCGGCCAGCTCGGCGCCGCGGGCTTTGACCTCGCGCTCCCGATGGTGGCGATCGTCCTGGCGGCGACGTGCGCCGCGACCGCGTCCGTGGCGGTGAAGCGGTGGGGCCACGACGCGGACCCGATCTCGTTCAACGCGTTCGCGATGGGCATCGGCGCGGTGGGGCTCACGGCCCTCTCCCTCCTGGCGGCGGAACCGTGGTCCGTCCCCGGGTGGCCCGAGGGCATCGTGGCGATCGTGTACCTCGGCCTCGCGGGCTCCGTCGTGACGTTCGTCACGTACCTGTGGCTCCTCAAGCGCCTCGAGGCGACGCAGCTGTCGTACATCGCCTTCGTGACGCCGATCGTGGCGGTCTTCCTCGGATACGCGGTCGCCACCGAAGTGCTCGACCCGCTCGTCCTCGTCGGCGCCGCGGTCACGCTCGCGGGCATCTACCTGTCCATCTCGACGCGCGCCACCGCCTGGCTCCGGGGCTTCGTCGGAGCGCCCGTTGGCGAACCCCGAGCAATCGACCCCCCGGACCGAAGGTCGTGACCAGACCCTGGACAGCGTGTCTCGTGGTAGCACCGAACATGTTAAATATACGCACGGTATCCGCCGCGCCTATGAACTTCGAGCAACAGATGCTCCGGTTCGTGCGCGAGCACAAGGCCGTCGACAACCGCTTCCTGACGCGGTTCGCGAAGGGCCAGGCGACCGACGGGGAGCTTCAGACCTTTGCTCGCGAGTTCTATCATTTCTCCCGCCTGTTCCCCTCGATCCTCGCGAAGCTCCTCGCGAACACCGCGGACGAGGCGGAGGCGGAGGAACTCACGAAGATCCTGTCCTCCGAGCTCGGGGACGGAGACCCGAAGAAGCGGCACGAGCTCATGTACCGCCGCTTCCTGCGCTCCCTGGGCGTCGAGCCGAGGAAGGTCCTCGACGCCCCCATGCTCCCGACGACGAAGGCGTACCTCAACGGCCTCGAGCAGCTGTACGGCGGCGCGGACCACGTCGTCGCGCTCGGCGCCTCCTTCGGGCTCGAGAACATGGCGACGCCGATGTGGGACCGGCTCATCCCCGGCCTCGAGGCTGCGCGATCCCGCTTCCCCCGGCTCGACCTCGAGTTCTTCACGTTCCACCGGGAACTCGAGCACTTGCACGAGGAGGCGATGGGGGACACGCTGAGCCTCCAGGCGGACGACCCCGACGTGCGCCGCCGGTTCTGGCTTGGCGCGGAACAGGCGCTCAACCTCCTCGCCGCCTTCTGGGGCGGAATCGCACGGAACCGTCGCGGAGGCGCGCGGCGGGCGAGGGGGCGTCGGAAGCGGCAAACGAAGGGCCGTCGCGCGGCGTAGTCGTCAGGGTGCCCGGCGGCGGGGTCACTCCCGCCAAAGGCCGCGGCGCTTCAGCTCCTCGACGACGAGCTTGTACTCCGCGGGACGGCCGCACTGCGGGCAGAAGATCGCGCCGTGCGCGTCCATCACGGGGTTCGGCCCTTCCCACTTGCAAAACCGACACACCGCGTCCGTGACCGCCATCGCGACCCTCAGAAGAAGTCCTCGAGCGTGAGCTTCTTGTCCGTCTTCTTCGGCCCCCGCTCCTCGTCCTCCTCTCCATGGAAATCCTCGCTGAACAGGGATTTCTGCCGCGCGGGCTGCGTGCCCGTGAACAGCGCCTTCTCGTCCCACCCGTACACCTCCGTGATGTACGCGAGGGTCTGCGCGACGCGCCGCGCGTAGTACTCCCAATCCGGCTCCTTCTCGAACCGTCGCCCGGAGACGTACGGCTCGACCTCCATCGGCGACTTCTTCGAGTCCGTGACGATCCACGACACCTTCATCCCGGGCATGAACTCCTCGCCCATCTCCTCGAGCTTCCGCGCGGCGATCACGTTGCTCATGGAGCTCGGGTTCACGTACGCCTTCTCCTCCTTGACCGTGCGGGAGATCACGAGGGCCTCGATCGGGTCCCGCTCCGGGTCCTCCAACCTCGGATGGCCCGCGCGGACCTCCGAGACGATCTCCTTCGCGAGGTCGATCGCCCTCTGCGGCCCTTCCGTCACGTCGAGGATCTTCTCGAACATGACGCGCTGCGCCTCGCTCTGCAGGTCGAACGCGTCCGTGCGCCGGATCTCGTAGCCGCGGACGACGAGTTCCCCCTCGACCGGCCACGCGACCTTTCCCGCGTACCGCTTCTTCTTCCCGTGGCTGAACAACGTGCGGTACACCTTGTCGACCTCCATGCTGATCCGGCCGCGGGAGAACCGCTCCGCGGTCCGCCGCGCGAACTCAAGGGACCCCTCGAGGTTCGGGTGCGGGGACTGGAAGAAGACGCTGTCCGTGTCCGCGTACACGACCTTCACACCCTCCGCCTCGAGCTCCCCGATGATCCCCTTGATCGTCTCCCGCGCGAACGCGGTGATGCTCGCCCCGACCTTCGGGTCGTTGAACCGGTAGAACGAGGAGGCGAGGACGCCGTAGAACGCGTTCATCAGGACCTTGATCGCGGCCTGGAGGCCGTCGTAGAAGTCCCGCATCCCCTCGTCCGCGTCCTCGCGCATCTTCGCGCGCACCTCTTGGCGGTCCTTCATCAGGTTCTCGAGGATCACGGGCAGGAGGCCCTTCTTCGCCTCCGGCGCGAGGAACCGCGCGCCCGTCGGGCTGGCGACCGTGCCTTGCGCGGAAATCGTCGTGAAGCAGATGTTGTTCTCGATGATCAGGCTCGGGTACATCGCCCGGAAGTCGAGGGAGATGACCCACTCGTACAGGCCCGGCCGCAAACTGTGGACGTACCCGCCCTCGATTTGCTCCACGCGGCCGCCGCGCATCTTCATCATCGGCACCGCCACGCCCGCGCGGTCCGCGGCACGGATGAGGATGGAATCGATCAGGTTCGACGTGCGCCCGTGGAGCACGTCCTCGAGCGGCAGTTTGCTCACCGCCGCGAGGTCGAGCATCTTCTCGATCCGCCGCACCTTCTCCAGGATCCGGAGGGACAGCTCCGCGTCGTTGATGCAGTACCGGATCACCTTCTCCCGGTCCCGCTCCCATTCCTCGTCGATCTTCCGGCGGGCCAGCTCGAACTTCCCCTCCCCCAGGAGCTGGCGCGCGACGTAGTCGAGCGTCTCCTGCTTCGGCCGCATCTCCGCCTTCACGGCCCACCACACGTCCGTCACGATGCGACCGTCGAGCCGCCAAAACCGCTCCCCGATGTGGAAGAACTCGGAGTGGTCCCGCGCGAGGCCGAGCTTCGGGACGCCGACCTTCGCGGCCCGCTCGAGGAGCACGGGAAGGTCGTACCCGTCGATGTTGTACCCGGACAAGATGTCGGGATCGAGCTCGTCGACGAGGCGGACGAACCGCTGGACGATGTCCTTCTCCTCCCCCGCGAGGATGCGGGTCTTCAGCTCCCCGCCCTCCCGGTACGCGACGCCGATGCAGAAGATGTGGCCGTCGACGAGGCTGTTCTCGATGTCGAAGCTGAGCACGCGCAGCGCGGGCCGGAACGGCTCGCACGGCTCGAACCGCTCCGCGACGAGGAACAGGTCCGTCGTGTACCGCGCCTTCGCGTCCTCCTCCCGCCCGTGGACGCGGACCGCGGCGCCGAGGTCCATGTCGTAGATGAACCGGTGCTGGAACGGGATGTCCGCCTCGAGCGGCGTCGACCCGTACTTCCGCGCCTTCTCCCGGTACTCCGGCGTCTTCCACGGCTGCTTGAGGACGATGCGGGCGCACGGCGTCGGCGTCCCCTCGACCTCCAGCGTCACGTCCTCGAGCGCGAGCACCATGGGGTCCTGCGTGAACACCGCGCGCAGGGGCGGCGGCGGGTCGACGACGAAGAAGTACGGCTTGAACCCCGCGTACTCGATCGCGATGCTCTTCCCCTCGCGCGTGCGGCCGAAGATCTGGATGACCGGCTCCTGCTCCCGCTCCGGGCCCTCCGGTGGCTCGCGCCGGTACGAGGCGGTGATGATCCGAACGTCGTACGTCGCCATCCTACACCTTCGCCACGATCTTGACGACGTCCCCGTCCTTCAACGGGTGGTCGGCGCCGACGACCATCTTCGTCCGGCCGTCGATCGCGCGGATGAAATGCTTCCCGAAGTCCGTATGGACGCGCGTCGCTAAATCTTTCGCCGTACTTCCACGGGGCACGAGGAAGGCGTCCGGCAGCACGTTCCCCTTCTTGTCCGTCCAGCGCGTTTCGTCCTCCACGGGGTAGACGACGATTCGGTCGAGGAGCTTGAACACGACCTGCTCGATGCACGGCTGCACGCCCGTAGAGCCGGACGTCGCGAGGAAGGCGCGCACCTTCTCGAGCGCCTTCGCCTGCGCGTCCGTGAGCTTCGCACCGTCGCGGACCGTGAACGAGGATGCGCCCGGGAGGTAGTC
>JACQPO010000104.1 GCA_016207545.1 Methanobacteriota archaeon
CGCACGGTCCGGTCCGGCCCCGCGTCCGCGACGGGGGCCGTCAGGTCGTCCTTCCAGTCCCACGCGAACACCTCCTCGAAATACGCCCCCAGGGCCTCGTTCTCTACGATGAGCCCGGCCTCGCGGTTCGCGGTCGCGGAGTTGCGGTTCCAGTTCACGCTGGACACGACGACCGTGCGACCATCGACGATAAGTCCCTTCGTGTGCACGCGCGAGAGGCCGTGGGCGTCGAGGGCGACGAGTTTCGCCTGGAAATCAAGCCCGTCCGTGGCCGCGATCTCGTTGACGTACCGCACCGTGTCGTCGTTGTCGGCCGGGTCGTCGTCCTCCGCGTTGTACGGAGAGGCGTCCAACAGGAGGCGGACTCGGACCCCGCGCCGGGCCGCGGCGACCAACTCCTCGAGGTACAGGTTCAGGAAGTCGCCCCACGTCCGGTACGCGTAGAACATCTCCACGTGGATGGATTTGGTCGCGGAGCGAAGCGTGTCCATGATCGTTTCGCGTGACAGCGTCGTGTCGGGGCCGAGGACGGGGATGATGTGGAACGCCCCCGTGACCGTCCGAGGGCGGAAGGTGGGCGCCCGCGGGGCGACGGACTCGACTCGGTTCGGCGCGAGGGAGAACGACATCTCCTCGAACGAGAACACGTCCCGGCGTCGCAGGTCGAAGTCCTCCTCGAAGACCCGCTGGAAGTACGCCGCCAAGGGCGCGTGGTCGACCGCGACCGTCCAGCCGCGCGACCCCGTTGCGTCCCACGTCGGGAACGCACTTCCGCCCCAGTTCTCCGTTGACACGATCACGGTCCGGCGGTCGACAATCGCGTACTTTGCGTGGGCGAATCGGTATCGTTCTTGGATGTCCAACGTCGTGTTGTCGACGAGGAAGCGGATCTGCGCGCCCGCGCCCGGGAGGAGATCAAGCGCGGTCCACTCGTCCTGCACGATGCCGCCCACAGGCGCGCCCTCGAGGAGAAGCCGGACCTGCACGCCCCGCGCAAGGGCCCGCCGGAGCGACCCGGCGAGCTCCGAATTCGTCAACGTGTATAGACTGGCGTCGATTGAGGCCGTGGCGTTGTCGAGGAGCCCCGTCAAGGCCTCGAACGCACGGTCCGGAGACACGAAGGCGTACGCGGAGCCCTCGAACACGAACGACGCGGCCGCGAATTCGGACTGCCCGAGGGACCACACGCGGACGAGGTCCCAGTCGGCCGCCGAGTCCGTGTCGGTCCACGTTGCGTCGAACCCACGGCGCGCGACGAGGCCCCGGCCGACGGGTTTCGCGGCGGGACCCGACCATCCCGCATGCGCGTACGCGGAGGCCCCGTACACGAACGCGTCCACTACGTCGCCCGCGGCGTTCAGAAGGATCACTTCGTCCCCGTCGTTGTTGAGCTGGAACGTCCCCGAGACCGCGAGGGCCGTCGCGTTGCCGCCACCGTATTGGAACGTCGCTTCCCGGAGCGTGTCCTCGTAATACGCGGACGCGTTCTGCGCGAGGACGATGCGGTCGCCCGCGGCGATTGCGGGGCCCGGAGGGAACGTGAGCGTGCCCTCCCGATCCGTGAGCGACCATCCCGCCACGTCGAGCGCATCGCCGCCGACGTTCACGAGCACGACGTACTCGTCCGCCCGCAACGCGTGGTAGTACACCTCGACGATCAGGACGGGGGCCGCACCGGTCTCAGTCCCCAAAAAGGGGAGAGGGGTGGGTGCCGGGGTGCCCGCACGCTCCCAGGAGGTGAAGGGGGTGGGCAGGAGGAGGGCGAGCACGAGGGCGACCACCGCACACCGCATTCCCTCTCGCCCCTCCACGGGCGCTCCGCGTACATGGGGGTACGCCGTACAGTTACGCCTCGCGTACAAGCCCCTTCGCGAGGTCTCGCAACGCCTTCTCCGGGCTTTTCGCCTTGACGACGCCGGACGCGAGGAGGATACCGACGGTCCCGAGCTCGAGCGCCTTCGCGACGTCCCGCCCCGTCTTCACGCCTGCGCCGCACAACACGTGGACCTTCGGGTTCGTCGTGCGGATCCGCTCGACGGCCCTCGTGATTACCTCGGGCTTCGCGCTCGTCACGCTCACGTCGCCGCCGATCAACTCCGGCGGCTCCACGGCGATGTAGTCCGGGCCCAGCTTGGCGGCGGTTTCCGCCTCCGCCACGTCGTCCGCGCACACGACGACTTCGAGGCCCAGCTCGCGGCACCTTGCGATCAGATCCCGCATCTCCTCCCACGCGACCTTCCGTTCGCTGTGGTTCACGATCGTGCCGACCGCGCCTGCGGGGAGGGCGGCCTCCGGGGGAATCCACCCCGTCGCCTTCCCCGTCTCCACGGGGTCGAGGTGTTGCGCAAACACGGGCAGGCGGACAGACTTCGCGACGAGGGCGAGGTCGAGCGCGGACGGGGCGACCCCCAAGGAAATCCCGGTCTCCTCCGCGACCTTCGCACACGCCTTCGCGAGCTCGACCGCCTTCGGGCCGAGCGCCTCGGGGTACGCCTTGAAGTTCACGAGGAGGAACGGCGTGCGCACGGCCCGCCATGCCGCCGTCGGGTTAAGAACGTTCGGAAACTCTTATGACGCAGCGCGTAGGTTCGCGGC
>JACQPO010000094.1 GCA_016207545.1 Methanobacteriota archaeon
CCGTCTTCATCCCCGCGGCGTCGCTCCCGACGGACGGCTCCGTGAGGCCCCACGCGCCGATCCTCTTCCCCGCCGCCAAATCCGGCACGTACCGCTTCTTCTGTTCTTCCGTCCCCGCAATCAGGAGGTTGCCCGTGCACAGGGAGTTGTGCGCCGCCATGATGAGCGCGTGGCTGCCGTCGACGCGGGCCACCTCTTCAATCGCAACCGCCAACTCGAGCGCGCTCGCGCCGGAGCCCCCGTACTCCGACGGCGCGATCATCCCGAGCAGCCCGAGCTCGCCCATCATCATGACGGTCTTGACCGGGAACTCCCCGCTCGCGTCGAACTCCCGCGCGATCGGCTTGATCTCCCGCTCCGCGAACTCGCGGACGGTCTTGCGGACGAGCTCCATCTGTTCCGTGGGCCGGAACTGCACGGCCCGAGCGATGCGCCCCGGGGTATAAGGGCTTTCCAAGCGATGAGGCACATCCTCGTCCATGAGTTTAAGAAAAAACCCGGCGGGAACGCCCCGCCGGGGTGGGTGGTGACGAACGGTGAATCGGGAGACGGGGGGACATCCCGCGGCGGCGCGATCCGCACCGCCGCGATCACACCTCCGCCCGGGCGGGGCCTACGGGGTGCCCCCTTGGACCGACCCCTCGTCCTCGGGCGCCTCGCCCTCGCCGGGGGCACGGACCCGGCTCCGCAGGCGCTGGAAGTTCTTCGCCGCCTCGCTGCCCTTCCCCGCCGCCGCGATCGCCGCGTCGAGGTAGCCGGACGCGGTCCGGTACAGGTCGTCCGTCAGGGCGACCGTCTCCTCCGTCTGCTGCTTCGACGCCCGCTTCATCTCTTCCTGGCGGGCGTTCGCCTCGGAAGCCTTCTCGTACTTCTCCGTCAAGATCGCGTGGATCTCGCCGGGGTTGTAGCCCGCCCTCTCGAGGACGGCGGACTCCTTCTCGACGAGCTCCAGCATGTTCTTGCCGAAGCCAATCTTCTCGGTCTGCGTCATGCTCACGGTTTTCTTGTCTCCTTTTCTTGGTTGCATCCCTCCACGAGGGATGGGCATGGGATAGCGGCGGGGTCGCATCCAAGTTCGGCGTACATGTAACAAATAGCGAAGCCTCGGCGGCGACTTGCGGGCCGCTCGAGTCGATTGGCTGCCGTCCGGAACCGGGCCGTCGGCCCCCGTGGTGGGATATGCGGAGAGGGAGGCCGATGGTCGGCGGAGTTCTACCGGAGCCGGGAACCTAGGCATCGATTGGCAGCCCGCACACACCCTCTCGCGTACTCTCCGTTCGTGAACGAGGACCGGCCCCCGCTAGGAGCGACGACCCGAAAGGCATGACCGGACGGCGGGCGGGCGCCGCGAGCGAGATCGAATGTCGAATCAGACGACCTGAACCGACCTTCAGATCGCGATACCCCTGTTCGAAGGGGGTTCCGGTCGCCTGGCATAGGGTTGGTGCGAGTCGTCAGGAAGCGGCTGCGGGTTGGTCCGAATCGCCGAGATGGTGGGTGCCACGCGAGGGGGAGAGCTCCCGGTTCTCGGGCGTCTCACGAGGGTGTTCCGACTGCGCGTGTGACCCCTCCGGCACAGGGTACGTGATCGCCGGGGATGGCCTCGTCCGATCGTCTGCTCGGACGGAAGTCCCCGGCGGTCCGTGGGAACCGTGGCGGGCTCCGTGGCAGGGCTCCGGAAGTTACGGAGGATTCGCCCGCATTCCAAGCGGATCGTTGGGAGGTCGGTTCGGACGACGGATTTCGCGGTTTAAGGGAGAAAACGCCCCGCGGGGGGATTCGCACACCGGAATGGCCACAATCCTTTGCCCAAGAGATAGTAGTCTTGCGTTTCGAAACTTTCGTAGGGGGGCCTCAAGCCTCATGGGGGTCCGGGGTTTTGGCGGCGTTGGGGGATGTACCTCGTGTCCAAGACGAACCGCGGGTTGGTCGGGCTGATCGTGGGCTTGGTGGTGGGAGTGAGCCTCGGCCCTGCCGTGGCGGTGCCGGCCGCGCAGCATTTAATACCACCGGGGATGGAAACCGTCAGCCTGAAACTCACGAAACCCCAAGTCCGGGCCTTGGAGAAGGCCGCGAAGGAGCGCGGATTCCCGTCGAAGTCGGAGTTCGTCCGCTACGCCCTCGCGCGCGCCCTCGAGGAGGAGCTCGACGTGAAGACGATCGAGGAGATCTTCGAGACCCGCCGTCAGGTCCGCGAGGGCCGCACGGTCCCCCTCGAGCGCCTGGCCGCCGAGGGGTGACGCCCTGACGTTCCGCGTCGAGTTCTCGGACTTGGCGGCGAAGAAGTTCCGTAAGCTCGACGCGCCCGCCCGCGATCGGATCGCCGCGAAGCTCCGGGCGGTGGCGGAGGACCCGGCCCGCCACCTGACCAAACTTCGGTCCCTCGACGCGTACAGGCTCCGGGCCGTCGACCATCGCGTCATCGTGGACGTGGACTGGGAGGGCCACGTCCTCCATGTCCTGACGCCGGGCCATCGGAGCACGGTGTATCGCTAGCGGTCAACGAACGGACGACGCGCCATGTCATTGCCCTACGGGTGCAGTGCGCCCGCCTAGTCGAGGGGGGGAACGACACTGGCGACGGGAACCTTATATATCGGAATCACATAGTGAATGCGGCATGATAAGTAAAACGAAAGTATCGAAGGGTTATCTGACCGTCGTCCCGAAGGACGTCCGGAAGTCCCTGGGGGTCCGCGAGGGGGACATCCTGGAGTGGACCACCGACGGCGACCGGGCGGTCGTGAAGCCGCGCAAACGACGCACTGTTGGCGACATCACCGCCATCCTGGCAGTCGGCGGCGACGCGGTCCGGGACAAGAAGCGGCTCGAGCGGGGCGAGCTGTGATCTTCGTCGATTCCTCCTTTTTCGTTGGGTTGGCCGACGCGAAGGATCGGTGGCATGCGGACGCCCTGCGGCTGCGGCCCCGCCTCCGCGGACGCCTCGTCGTGTCCGACCTGGGCATGGCCGAGGCGGCGACAATCCTCGGCAAGCGCAAGGGGGGTAAGGCGGCGGCCTTGGTGTGTGAGTTCATCCAGGACAACTGCCGAATTGAGTTCCTCCACGCGAAGGCGCTCCCCGAGGTCATGAAGGAGCACCTCCGGTACGACGGAACGCTCTCCGTCGCCGACGCCCACGCGGTCTGGCTCATGGCCTCGCTCGGGGTTCGGGACATCCTAAGCTTCGACTCGGATTTCGACAAGGTGAAGGGGATTCGGAGGATTTCGTAGGGGTTGGCCCACCCTAAGCCTAATCCGGGCCGAGGGGATGGGCCCGCGAACATGGAGCCGATCATCGCGGGCCGCGACCTCCGCAAGTCCTTCGGCCCCACGCTCGTCCTCGAGCACGCGGACTTCCTCGTCCACGCGGGCGACAAGGTCGCCCTCGTCGGCCCGAACGGCTCGGGGAAGTCCACCCTGTTCCGCCTGATCGCGGGGGAGACGCAGCTCGACCTCGGCGACCTCGTCATGAAGCCTGGCCTCCGCTACGGCTACCTCCCGCAGGTCCCGAACGTCCCGCCGGAGACCGCGGTGCGCGACATCCTCTCCGCCCCCAGCCCCGAGGCGCAGCGGATCGAGGCGGAGCTCGCGGACCTCGAGGCGTGGATGGCCCGCCCGGACGCCTGGGATGCCCCGGATTCCGCCGCCAAAATGGCCCGCTACGAGGCCCTCCACGTCGAACTCGGCGCCGCCAAAAGCCGGAGCGACATCGTGAACGACCCCATCCTGAACGACCTCGGCGTGAGCGAGGAGCTGCTCGACCAGCGGTTCGGCTCGCTCTCCGGCGGGGAGAAGTCCAAGGTCCTCACCGCGCGCGCCCTCGCGAACGCGAAGGAGAAGGACATCCTCCTCCTGGACGAGCCGACGAACCACATGGACATCGACACGATCGAGACGATCGAGGAGTTCCTCCTGAAGATCGATGCCGCCGTCCTCCTCGCCAGCCACGACAAGTTCCTGCTGGACGCGATCGCGCACAAGGTCCTCGAGGTGGACCGCTTCCGCATCCTCGCCTACGAGGGGAACTACTCGGACTATCGGGTGCAGCGGGAGGCGATCCAGCGGGCCCGGGAGGCGCAGCGCCGCCGCCACTTCAAGGAGATGAAGCGCCAGCTCGCGATCATCGAGGAGTTCAAGTCCCGGAAGGTGTACGAGCAGGTCCTGTCCCGGAAACTGGCGGTGGAGAAGCTGCGGCGGGAGATGCCGGAGCCGCCGCCGAGCGCGGGTCGCGCGTTCCGCATGACGTTCCGCGCGGGCACCGGCGGGCAGGGCGTCGTCCGCGTCGCCAAGGTGGCGAAGTCCCACGGCGGTCGCCTGTTGTTCGCGGACGCGGACCTCGAGGCGTGGATGGCCCGCCCGGACGCCTGGGATGCCCCGGATTCCGCCGCCAAAATGGCCCGCTACGAG
>JACQPO010000095.1 GCA_016207545.1 Methanobacteriota archaeon
AGGTTCAACCGTGCGACGATCGCCTGGACGACGGATGAAGCGTCCGACTCCCTCGTGACGTACGACACCGTCGTGCCGCCGACCCTCACGAAGTCGGACACCCGGCGCGTGACGAGCCACTCCATCACCCTCACGGGATTGACGGAACTCACCACGTACTACTTCTCCGTCGCCTCGACGGACGAGGCGGGCAACGCCGCGACGGACGACAACGTGGGCGTGTACTATTCGTTCACCACGCCCGAAAAGCCGCCGACCGCGCCGCCGGAGGCGGAGTGGCCGACGTTCCACAACAACCTGCCGCGGCTTGGGGTCTCGCCGAGCGATTTCACGCCTCCCATCGACCTACGATGGAGCGCGGGACCCTATTACGTGCACCGGTGGGCGGGCCCCGTCCTGAGCGACGGCATCCTGTATTCGACGACCCTCGACGGATTCATCCGGGCGAGGGACGCCTTCTCGGGCGGTCTCCTGTGGGAGCGGCCGTTGGGCGCGACGGACTACTATACCGGGACTCCTGCCGTCGAGGCGGGCGTCGTGTACGCAACGTTCTACGGGCCGTCCGGTGGGTTTGTGTACGCCCTCGACGCGGTGACGGGGGACACGATCTGGGCCGTGGGGCCCGAGTCGGGCCTCGACTTCAACGCCCGAATTGCGATGGCGGTCGCGGACGGCATGGTGTTTGGCAGCGCGTGGGGCGGCGAGATTTACGCCCTCGACGCGGCGAGTGGTGCCGTGGTGTGGACGTTCCAGACCGGCACGTTGCCGTTTGGCGGTCCCACGGTGAGCGCGGGTCAAGTCTTCATGGGCGGCGTGTTCGGCACGAACGTGTTCGCCCTCGACGAGTCCACGGGGGCTCCCATCTGTTCCGCATCGCTGGACGACTGGCAGACGTCCCCGCCGCTTTTCGCACAGGGCAACATCTACATCGGCACGTACTCCGGATCCATGTACGCGATCGACGCGTTCGACTGCAGCCTCGCGTGGCAGAGCACGGGCCTCGGGGCTCTGGTGGACTTCTCCACGCCCGCGTACGACGGCGCGTCGATCTACTTCGGCGTCTTCAATCCGGACTTCTTCACCGGCACGTACTACGCGCTTGACGCCACGGACGGCACGACCCTGTGGTCGACGTCCATCGGCGGTGCAATCGGAACCTCCGTCGCGTTCGCGAACGGATTCGTCTACGGAACCGCGTGGGACGGCTTCCTGCGCGTGCTCGATGCGGTGGACGGCACGATCGTGGATTCCGAATTCCTCGGCTTCGAGGGATCGACGTCGATGCCCGCGGTCTCCGATGGCTGGGTGTGGGCCGAGAAGAACGATGGGAGCATTTACGGCTTCTTCGGGCAGCTCCCGGTCGGCCTCATCGTCAGTCCTGGCGTGCAGGGGCGGGAGACCGTCCCCGATTCCATCGTCGACTACGTCGTGAGGGTGACGAACCTCGGGGTCTCCGGGCCGGACACGTTCGACGCAACGATCGCCCTCGGACCCCTCGGTTGGGCGGTGGACCTGTTCGAGGCGGACGGCATCACGCCGCTCGGGGACACGGACGGGGATCTCGTCCCCGACACGGGCTCCCTGGACACGCTCGCATCCGTTGATGTCGTCGTCCGCGTGACCGTCCCATTGGCGGTGAGCCCGGGCGACGAAGAGACGTCCTCGGTCACGTTCACCTCGAGCAACGACGTCACGCGGTCGAAGACGGGGAAGGTCATCACGCTCATCCCGCCGCCCGGCGTCGAGGTCGGTCCGCGGCAGTACTTCCCCGCGTCGCCCGGAGACGCGATCGCGGCGACACTCGAGGTGCGGAACACGGGCGCCTTCCCCGACACGATCGACATGACCGCGACCTCCTCCCAGGGCTGGACGGTGACCCTGTTCGCGGCGGACGGCGTGACCCCGCTCGCGGACACGGACGGCGACTCGATTCCGGACACGGGTGAGATCCCCGGCCTGCAGTTCGCGACGATCGTCGTGCACCTCGCGGTGCCGGGGAACGCGGCTGTGGACACGGTCGACCGAACCCAGGTCGTCGGGACCTCCTCCCTCGATCCCGCGGCCTCGGGCGCCGCGAACCTCGTGACGGAGATCCCGGCCCCGCCGCATCCCGAGTGGCCGCAGTTCCACCACGATCGGGAGCGGAGCGGCATCCAGCCCACGCCGTTCGACCTCCCCCTGACGCAACGTTGGACGGCCTCCGAGGGCGGATTCCCAATCCAGTGGTCCGCCCCCGTCGTCGAGGACCACACCGTGTACTTCACGGAGCAGGAGGGCGACCTCGTGGCCGTCAACATCGGCACGGGCGACGTGAAGTGGCGGGTCACGCTGGGCGATTTCGGTTGGATCTCCGGGACGCCCGCGGTGTTCGGTGACACCGTCTACGCGGCGTTCGTCACGTACGGAGCCGGCGCGGTCACCTTGTTCGCCGTCGACAAGAACACGGGCACCCTCCTCTGGCGGTACGACTCCTTCACCGGGTTCTCGTACGCCGCGTTCACGACGCCCGCGATTGGCGGGGGGAACGTGTACTGGGCGGACCAGCTCGGCCGGCACGTCCTCGCGAACGACGCGGGCACCGGCGCGCTCCAGTGGTCGTACACGATGCCGGCCGGGATCGTCCAAGGGCCGACGTACTGGGCGGGCACCGTGTTCGTCGGCGACACGGGCGGTAACCTTGCGGCGCTGGACGCGTTCACGGGAGCCCCCATCTGGTCCATGAACGTGGGCGGCTCGATTACGAGCGCCCCGACGATCGTGGGCGGCGTGCTGTACGTTGGAAAGTACTTCGACGGCGTGCTCTTCGCGATCGACGCGCTCGGCGGTTCGATCCTCTGGGCGACCGGCGGGCTGGGCGTCCTCATCGACGTTTCCTCCCCCGCCGTCGCGGAGGGACGCGTGTTCGTCGGCACGTTCGACTACGACTTCTTCAGCGGCTGGATGTACGCGCTCGACGCGAGCACGGGAGCCGTGGATTGGTCGTACTGGATTCCGGCGGGCGCGGTCGGCACCTCTCCCGCGTACGACAACGGCGTCGTGTTCCTCACGACCTGGGATGGGAATCTGTACGCCTGGGACGCGTCGACCGGCGCGCTCCTCCAAGTGCTCCCCGTGGCGCCCGCGGGCAGCACGTCCTCCGTGGCCCTCGCGGATGGATACCTCGTCGTCGGCGACCAGGCCGGGAAGGTCACGGGATTCGGGTTCGTCGGTGCGGGCGTGCCGAGCGATGTCGTCCTGAGCCCGCCGTCCGGGAGCGTCCCCGTGGGCGGCGCGACGCTCCTCCGGGCGGCTGGGGTGGACGTGTTCGGGAACGAGGTCGGCGGCCTGACGTACACGTGGCAGTCCCTCGGCGGCCTGGGGACGATCGTCCCGATCACGGCGAGCGGGGACCTTGCGATCTACGTCGCGGGCGTCGTCGCGGGAACGGACAACGTGCGGGTCAGCAGTGGTGCGCTCTCGGACACGGCCACGATCACGGTCACGCCAGGTACGCTCGACCGGGTCGAGGTGCTGCCGGGCGTCGCCTCCGTGGCGGTTGACGGCACGGTCCAGTTCTCCGCGGCCGCGAAGGACCGGTTCGGGAACGCGATCGCGGGTGCGACGTTCGCGTGGGCCGTCGTCGGAGCAATCGGCACCGTCGACGGGACGGGTCGGTTCACCGCGGGGACGACAACGGGCGTCGGGACCGTCACCGCATCGTTCGGCGGGAAGACGGGCATCGCGGTCGTCGAGGTCGTTGCGGGGCCGATCGATCACATCCAGTCGACGCCCTCCGCGATTAGCGTGCGCGCCGGCGAGTACATCCTCGTCCTTGCGCAGGGCTACGACGCGTACGACAACCCGATCCCGGGGCTGACGTACTCGTGGGCCACGACCCTCGGTTCCGTGACGCCGACGTCCGCCGCGGGCGAAGCCGCGGTGTTCGCCGCGGGCTTCCAGACGGGGACGGGCACGCTCACGATTGCCTCCGGTGGGAGGAGCCTCACGGTCGCCGTGACCGTCACCCCCGGCCCGTTGAACCGGATCGCCCTCGATCCGTCGCCCGCCACCGTAGTCGCGGGGGCCCAACTCCAGTTCACCGCGGTCCCGCTGGACCTGTTCGGGAACGTGGTCTCGGGCCTGGCCCTGACGTGGTCTGCGAGCCCCGAGCTGGGATCGATCTCCCCGACGGGCCTCCTCTCCGCGTCCACGACAGTCGCGGCTGGGGTCGTGACGGTGACCTCCGGCAGCGTCTCCGCGACCGCGGAAGTCGCGATCGTCCCGGGTGCGCTCGCGGCCATCGACGCGCCGGCGTCGTTCTCCGTCGCCGCGGGCGCTTCCGCGATCCTATCCGCTTCGGGAAGGGACCAGTTCGGAAACGCGCTCGACCAGGTCGCGTTCGTGTACACCGCGCTCGAGGGCACGGTCACCGTGATCGGCGGGGGCACGACGATTGCCCAGTACGTGGCGCCGCTCGCGACGGGAACGGACACGATTACGATCCGGCAGGGCACCGTGTCCGTTGACGTCGCCGTGACGGTCGTTCCGGGCCCCGTCGCGCTGGTCTCGATCAGCCCCGCGTCGCCGACGGTCGTCGCCGGCGGCACGCTCGCGCTGAGCGCGGTCGCCTCGGACGTCTACGGGAACGAAGCCACGGGCCTCACGGTTTCGTGGCAGACGACCGCCGGGTCCATCGACGCGAGCGGCGTGCTCACGGCGCCCACGCAGGCGGGGCTCGTCGTCGTGACCGCAAGCGTGCAAGGCCGAACCGGCTCCACGACCGTGCGGGTGACGCCCGACGCGGTGGACCACTTCCAGGCGACGCCCGCGACGGTCAGCGTGCGCACGGGCGGCGGCGCGAACATCGTGGTGGTCGCGTTCGACGAGCACGGGAACGTCGTCGAGGACGCGGCGATCGAGTGGGCCACGACGATTGGGTCGGTGCAGCCCTCGCCCGACGGACGGTCCGCGACGTTCCTCGCGGGGGAACGCGCCGGGTCGGGCACGATCACGGTGTCGTCGGGCGGGAAGAGCGCGACGGTCAGTGTCACGGTGTCCGCGGACGCGCTGCCGATCGAGCGGCAAGTCGCACAGCCGACCTCCCTGCTCCTGCTCATCCTCGCACTCGTGCTTGCGGGTCTCTCCGCGTTCCTGTGGACGAGGAACCGGAAGCTCAAGGAAGAGTTGGAGCAGACAAAGAAGGGCGGCGGGGGGACGACCGGACCGTAGCGCGGACGGAGGAGGCCGGCGCGCAGCGCGAAGGGGCAGGCGGAGCGCGGCTAGCGCTGCTCAGGCCGCTCGATCATGCCCATGAGCAGGGCGCACGACAGGAGCACGCGGCGGTCGAACTGGGGCGGAGCCCACTGGCAGTTGATGCCCCACTCGTCCCCGATCATCTTGAATTGTTGGTCGATCGTCGCGACCGGCTGGTCGCGCAGCGTCACGATCACCTTCTGCGGGACGAGGGCACCGCCGGGCACGAACCGCCGGAGGAGGGCCCGACCCGTCTGTTCGTAGATGCCGCCCATGAGTTGTCGGGCCTGATCGTAAATTTCCCATTCCGAACGGACAATCGATGCCAGCGCCTTCCGCCGGACGAAGCCGACACTCTGGTTCGTCGCTGTGTCGACGACCCCGAACTCGCCCCACGCGTCGGTCCAATTCAATTGCTGGATCCGAAACAACTCCTGGGCCATGCGTTCGTCCGTGAAGACGCGGATGTCTTCCTTGATTTTGAACGCCTTCTGCTTGCTGTACGCGAGCTGCCGCCCCTGCGCATCCTCGATCCAGTACTGGTTCGTGAGGGCGAGCACCTTTTTCCGAATCTTGTACCAGTTCTGGAACCACAGGCCGCCCGCCTGGGCCGGTTGCTGTGACGTCGGCTGCGCGGGCCCCGGCTGGTAGTATTTCTGCTCCGCGTAGCAATACCACTGTCCGTACTGCGGGACCCACGTCAGTTCCTTTCCGCACCCCGGGCATGCCGCCATGTCGTCACCCCTCCCGGAAGACCGTCCGGACGGTGCATCGGCTATCGCCCGTTTATCGCTTTCCGCCGGCGGAGGAGCCAGGGGTGGCGGGTCACCAGGAACCGGACACGGGGACCGGTTCCCCCCACTTGTCGTTGAACAGGAACTCCCGCTTCACGAAGTCCCAGTGGCGGCTATCCATGTACCTCTTCGGGAGCGCCGTCTTCAGGTACTCGACGTACTCCTCGCGCGCAATCGGGTTGCCGTGGTGCGTGAGCAGTCGGCCGTGGAGATCGTACGGCAAGTAGACGTAGCCGACGCCCTGGCCAAGGCGCCCGGGAAGCTGGAACTCTCCGAACTCCGCAAGCCCGCGAATCCGGAAGAACCGCCGGTCCGGCAGGAAGATGAGATCGTCCTGCGTGAGGCCATGGACGGTTTCCCCCGCCAAGATGCGCTCGAGGTACACCTCCGCGGCGTCCTTCGGGCATCCCACTTTGGCGGCGATTGCGGAGAGGTTGATGTCCCGCACCTTGCCCGCGACCTCCTCTTGGTAGATTCGCTGCGCGTCCGCGTTCGCCAACGTCTTGAATAGGCCCTTCACGTGCGCGCCGCCAAGTTCCGACCCGAACATCTCGAGGCCCCGCGGGTACCACATATTCAGGTGTACCTGCAGGTCCCGCATGGAGAAGTTCGACCCGTCGAGGACGGCCGCCGCCGCCATCGCGCGCAACAGCTTCTCCCCCGCCGCGAGGTGGTACGACTCCTCGAGCCACCGCATGTACGGCATGGAGACCGCCATCGGGCCGTAGTAGAAGTGGTGCTGCATCTCGAGCTGGTACTTGCCGACGCGGTCGATGAACGCGAGGAACGTCGCGGTGTCGAGCAGGCTCTTGAACTCGATGTTGAACGCGTCGAGCACGTGTTCTCCGGGCTTCATGGCGAACAATTCCTCCATCGTCTCCGTCGCCCATTTGTGGCCCCACCGCTTCTCGTCCCACGTCGGGTCGAGCGTGAGGACCGCGCTCATCTGGTAGTGGTGGCGGAGCTCCTCCACGCACACGCGCTTCTTGGAGAACGAGATCGACTCGAGGTCCGTGCCCCCCTCGGACACGTTGTGGATCCCCTCGACGATCTCCTTGTCCATCCCCGTGAGGCCTCCTTTGTCGAGCTTGTCGTACACCATCCGGTGCTGTTGGATCGACCCGAGCTCCGTGGACGCCTGCGCGCGGATGATCTTGAGCGCGGTCATGAACTCGTCGTCGTGGAGTTGGGAGGCCTTCCACACCCGCCACGAGAGGTCCGCGGTCTTGCCGTCCGCCGCCAACACCTTCGACGCATAGGAGGGGAAGCCCTCCGGCTTGGCGGTGATCGACTCGAGCCGCGTCGGCGGCAGGCCGGGGTAGAACTTCGTCCACCGTTTCTCGTCGAGGACTTCGGAGATTTCCGGGAAGTAGCGGTCCTGCCACGCCTCCGCTTCCAGCCGCCAACCCTCGGGGATCGGCTCGAACCGGAAGTTGTCGTACAGCCCCATGCGTACATAGGAAGCGGTCTCGCCGGAAAAACCCTTCGGCGCGCCGAAACCTCCTAGCTTAAACGTAGCGGTAATGTAGCTACGCGTTCCCAGGCGGCTACGGCGGGTACGCGCGGCCGCCGACGAAGAAGTACAGGAACAGGAGGGTCGCGAGCGCTTGCAGGATCGAGAGGAGCAGGAGGAGCGCCCAGATCTTGCCCTGTGTCGGTCTCCGGGCGAAGATTGCGTACAACCCGATCTGCGCGAGGAGGAACGGCCACAGGGCGGCGAGTGCGTTCGCGGCCGTGCCCGTGAACGGGAACACGCGCGCGAGGCCACCCGCGAACAGGAGGGCGACCGCCGCGACGAGCTGCGCGAAGCCGAGCCACATCGTCCGCGTGGGCCCCACCGCGACCGCCAAGGTGCGGATCCCGTACGCCTTGTCGCTCTCGTAGTCCGACGCCGTCGTCGGGGCGTACGCGGCGCCGACGAACAACGCGATCGACAGCAGGTACCACACGGGGAATTCCTCGATCGGCCGCAGGAGCGCCCAGCCGCCGAGCGGGCACAGGACGCCGAACCCGAGGACGTTCGTCACGAGGTCCATCCCCGGGACGCCCTTCCAGCGCACGGACGGATGGGAATACGCGAACGAGAAGACCGCCGCCAGGAGCATGAGGAGGAAGAACGCGTAGTTCCCCGCGAGCGCGGAAAGCCCGACGAGCGGCGGGTCGTACCGGATGAGGTTCGCGGACACGAACGCGGCCACGAGGAGGCCAAGTCCCGCGAAGCCCCACGCGGAATACAGGACGGTCTCCCGGTCGATGAGGTCCTCGATCACCTGCACGTACTGCTTCCGCGGGTTCGTGCGGTCCGTCGTCCCCATGTCGTAATACGTGTTGATCAGCAGGGTGAACGTGCCGAGGAGCGGGCCGACGACCGCGAGGCCGAGCACGATCGACAAGTCGTCGATGAACAGGCGTCGCACGGCCGCCGGCTGCGCGAGGACCCAGCCCACGTACATCGGGAAGATCGCGACGGCCCAGAACTTCACGCCGCCGAGGGAGACGATGAACCCGGCGAGGTCCTGCGGGGTGATGTACACTTCTCTGCGGATGACCTCGTCCGCCACGCGCCCGGCATGCGGCTCCCCCGCCATGAAGTCTGCCTCGTCACGGGAGGCGTCGCCCCTTCGAGAACGGCGCCACGGGCCGGAGCGGCCTTCGGCGCGCGAATCGCGCGAGGGACAACGCGTCGAGGGCGGGGCTCTCCCCGTTGCCGAGGACGGCCTGCGCGAGCAGCCGGCCCACGGAGGGGCAGAGCTTGAAGCCGTGGCCGCTGAAGCCGACCGCCACGTGCAGGCCGGAGGGCCCGCAGGGGCCGACGATCGGATATAGGTCCGGCGTTACGTCGTACAGCCCGGCCCACCCGCCGCGGAGTTGCGCGCGGGCCATCGCGGGGAACCGCGCCGCCAACCGGGACCGGAGGTCTTTGGCGGTGGACTCCCGCACGGTCCCGTCGAACGGCGTCGGCCGCAGGCGCGCCTTCGTCGGGTCCGTGCCCATGTATCCCACGAGGGTGTCGCGCGTCCCGTCGGGGCGCGAGTACGTGTCGTTGTAGTAGTCGAAATGGAGCCCCGGCGGCGTCCCGAAATCCGGCGGCCGACGGAGCACCGCGACCTCCCCGCGGACGAAGCGGACGGGAAGGCGTACGTTGGCGGTGGCCAGGAGGGCCGGCGTCCAATTCCCCGCCGCCACGACCACGCGATCCGCCCGGATGGTGTCCCTCGCGGTGCGAACGCCCGCGATGCGGCCCCTTTCCCGCACGAGTCGACGGACGTCCACTCGTTCGCGGACAACCGCGCCCTCGCCGCGCGCGGCGTTCGCGAATCCTAACGCGGTGGCGACGGGATCCGCATACCCGGCTCGTTCATCGTAGAGGCCAACCGCCAAGTCCCGCGCGTCCATCGCCGGCTCGATTTCCTGCAGCTCATCGAGCTCGACGAGCTTGACGGCGACGCCGTGCTCTCGTTGCAGGGCGACGAGGCGTTTGAGCGAGGGGACGTCCCGTTTTCTCGCGCCCGTCGTGAAGCCCACGCGGACGAACCCCGCGTCGTACCCCGTGTGCCGTCGGAACCGCTCGAAGAACTCGAGGCTCTCGTGCGCGAGCCGGATGCCGACGGGGTGCTCGTAGTGGCGGCGGATCAAGGCTCCCGAGTGCCCGGTCGCGCCCGCGCCGATAGAGTCGCGCTCGAGCAGGACGACCGTCGCGCCCTCGCGCGCGAGGTGCCACGCGGCGCTCGCGCCCATGCACCCACCGCCGACCACGACGACGTCCGCACGCGCCACGGCGGGGCAAGTGCGGTCGCCGCCAAAACCGTTCCTATTTCATGATACGGAACCTTTAGGGAGGGTCGCGCCCTACACAACGCGGGAGGTGCCGCATGATTCCGACGCCGCCCGGGCCGGGGGACATCCCCGTCGGACCCGAGCGACCGGAGCCGCGGCGCGTCTCGCCGCCGCCGGCTGCGGCCATGTGGGACGAGCTCGATGCGGTGCAGCGCAAGCTGCGCGAGCTCGCGGAGCGACTGCAGGCCGTGGAAGAGCGATTGCAGCGACTCGAAGAACGCCGCCAGTGAGCTACGTGCCCGCCGCCGGGGCGCCGACGGGCGGCGCCGCGGTTGCCGGATGGCCACGGAACCACATGGTCCACAAGATCGCGTGGGCCACGTAGAGCAGACCCGCGAGGACGAACCCGAGCCAGAAGCCCCCCGCGGCGAGCAGCCCGCCCGCGATGAAGATGCCGCCGCCGTAGAACAGGTCGAACGCGGCGTGCGTGAACCCCGCCGTTGTCGCCCGCTCCGGCGCGTCGACGAGTTCCATCGTGAGGGCTCCCGTCACGGGCGTCGCCATGACCGCGAACGCGCCGCGGAGGACGAAGAGGGTCGTCGCGAGCCACAGGAAATCTTCGGACGTCACGACCGCGAGCGCGATCAGGAACGGGACCGCCGCCAACCGCGTGTACGTAATCGTCCGCAGCTTCCCGAGCCGACGCACGAACGCGGGCGCCGCCAGGATCGCGACGGCGATCGCGAGCGAATTCAGCGCGATGACGGGGCCAAACTCCGCCTCGTGCACGTGGAACGCGTCCTCGAAATGCAGGTTCAGGAGCGGGAAGTACAGGCCGACGCCGAACGCGAGGAGGAGGGAAACGGTGAACAGGCGCGCGACGGTGCCCCGGTGGACGACGTGTTTCATCCGGAGGATGTCCGCGAGCGGGAGGGGGGCCGGGGCCTTCGCCTCCCGCATGAAGGCAAGGGGCAGGAGCTCCGCGACCGCGAACGGGAGGGAGACGAACAAGGTCGCCCGGAGCGCGTCGACCCGCGCCATCCCGAGGCCGAGGAAGATGCCCGGGAGGAGGCCGCCGATCACCGCGCCGACGATCGAGGAGACCATCTCGAGGGACGCGGACAGGCTGAACAGGTGCATCCGTTCCCGCGGTTCGCTGTTCTCCATGAGGAACGGGCCGCCGACGACGCCGTGGAACGATTCGCCGATGCCGACGATGGCGGCGAGCGCGAGGAGGGCGATCGGGTTCGACGTGAGGAGGACGAGCGCGTACGCGAGGATCGCGCAGAGGGAGGCCGCGAGAAAGCTCCGCTTCCGTCCGAACTTGTCCCCGAGGACCCCGGCGGGGAGCGCGTTCGCGCCGTGCGCGAGCGCCTGGACTCCGAGCACGGAGCCGATGTACACGGGGATCGCGAGGGCCGCGCCGAACAGGGAGACGGAGCCGCCCGCGCGGAACAGCTCCTCGAGGTAGAACACGAACGCGACGAGGAAGATCGCGTTGTTGATCCCGCTCAGGGTGGAGTAGACGAGGTACAACCGCGCGTTGCGGCTGAAGCTGCGCATTGCTTCGAGGTAGCCGACGCGCGCGCCGGGCTCCGCCATAGCCCGGCATCACGTGCGGGAGTCATGTACCTTTGACACCCGGCCGATCGGAAGGTCCACTTCTGCGCAATCGTGCCCGTATATTAGACATAAATATACTCTAACGCTCGAAAGTGTCTTATAATGCCCCTCTCATGACGGCGGCTTGCAGGTGGTCTGCCATGGAAAACGGAGTGAAGGTGCTGCTGGACCCGGACGAACTGCCGACGAAGTACTACAACATCCTGCCGGACCTGCCCGTCGCGCTCCCGCCGCCGATTAACCCCGCGACGAAGGAGCCGATCGGGCCGGAGGCGCTCGCGCCGATCTTCCCGAAGGAGATCATCCGGCAAGAGGTGTCCCGGAACCCGTTCGAGCCGATTCCGTTCGAGCTCCGGGAGGCCTACCTGCGGCTCGGGCGTCCGACGCCCCTATACCGGGCGCGACGGCTCGAGAAGGCGCTCAACACCCCCGCACGGATCTACTACAAGCGGGAGGACCTGAGCCCTGTCGGGAGCCACAAGCCGAACACGGCGATCGCGCAGGCGTACTTCGCGATGAAGGAGGGCGTCGAGCGGCTCACGACGGAGACGGGCGCCGGCCAGTGGGGCTCCGCCCTCGCTTACGCGACGAACTACTTCGGGCTCAACAGCACCGTGTTCATGGTCCGCGTGAGCTACGACCAGAAGCCGTACCGGAAGTACATGATGCGCCTGTTCGGCGCGGACGTGCATCCGTCCCCGAGCGACCGGACGAGCTACGGGCGGAAGCTCCTCGCGGAAGACGGGGACAACCCCGGATCCCTCGGCATCGCGATCAGCGAGGCGCTCGAGGCCGCAGTCACGGGGACGAACACGAAGTACTCCCTCGGCAGCGTGCTGAACCACGTGCTCATGCACCAGACGATCATCGGGCTCGAGACCCTGAAGCAGTTCGAGCGGATCGACGAGACGCCCGACATCATGGTCGGGTGCGTCGGCGGGGGCTCGAACTTCGCGGGCTTCACGTTTCCCGCAATCGGGCAGCGGCTGAAGGGGAAGCTCGACACCCGCTTCGTGGCGGTCGAGGCGGAGAGCATCCCGTCCCTCACGAAGGGCCAGTACGAGTACGACTTCGGGGACACCGCGGAGATGACCCCGCTCCTGAAGATGTACACCCTGGGTCACACGTTCGTGCCGCCGCGGATCCACGCGGGCGGGCTGCGGTACCACGGCGCGGCTCCGACGGTGTCCCTCCTCCTGAACGCGGGGATCGTGGAGGCGCGGGCGTTCGACCAGCTGTCGACGTTCGAGGCGGGCAAGCTGTTCGCGGAGACGGAGGGTCTGATCGCCGCGCCGGAGACGTGCCACGCGATCAAGGGCGCGATCGAGCTCGCGCTCGAGGCGAAGCGAGCGAACGAGGAGCGCGTGATCGCGTTCAACTTCAGCGGCCACGGGCTGCTCGACCTGCAGGGGTACGCGGACTTCCTCGACGGGCGGTTGCCGGACACGTAGCGCGAAGGGTTATCGGCAGCGCGCCCTTCCGCTCCCCGTGCAGGACGACGCGGTCGCGAAGAAACTCGAGGAGATCCGCGCGCTCTCCCTCGCGGACCGGGACGAAGAGGCACTCGCCCGGTGCCGGGCCCTCGCGGCAGAACTCAGTCCGGAAGTGTCCGTGAACCTGCGGGCGCACGTGTGGTCGAACCTCGCGCAGATGTTGCTCCACGCGGGCCGGGGACGGGACGCGTTCGAGGCGGTCGAGGCCGGGCTCGCGGATCCGAAGCTCACGGACCGGTACGCGGAGCGTGCGGAACTTCTCCGGAGCCGGTCCGCGGCGTTGGCGGGCACGGGAGACCTCGCGGGCGCCCGCGCGTGCCTGTACGACGCAGTCCGCATCTTTCGGGAACGGGGCGACGTCGCGCGGGCCGCGGGCGCCTACACCGCTCTGCAGGTTGCGCTTTGGAACCGCGGACGGCTGAAGGATGCGACCGCGGTCGGGGAGGAAGGCCTCCTGGCCGCCCGTGCGGTCGAGGCGACCCCCGCCTTGGCGGCGATCGCACACAACCAGTCCCTGATCCTCGTCGAGCTGAGGTCGCTCGAGGAGGCGCTCGCGTGCGGGCGCGAGGCGCTGGCCGCGCGGCTCGCCCTCGCGGATCCCGGGCGGATCTCGTATGCGTACTGGAACCTCGGGTACATCCACGGACAGCGGGGGGAGTTGGCGGCCGCCGGGGATGCCTTTGGGCACGCGGTCCGGTTCGCCCGGGAGGCCAAGGACGACGTGGGCCTAGCGTTCGCGACGAAGGCGTGGGGCGAGGCGGTATACCGAGGAGGGGACACGCAGCGGGGCCGTGCGCTGCTCGAGGAGGCACGGGCGCTGTTTCGTGGCCTCCCGCAGGCCGTCGACCCCCTCACGAACAAGGACAACCTGGCGATGATCGACGAGGTGCTCCGCGGCGGCCGTCATTGGACCGCCTGACACCCGGGGTCGCGGCCGGCAGCGTTCCTCGGCTCCATAACTTCATATAGTAGGGGCTTTGTAGGTCCCGCCAGACACCGGACTTAGGCTTCGACGAGCCTCGGGGGCGGGGCCCCCAACGCGTATCGTCTTTTAGCCCAAGGCAAGGTGAAGGAAAGGAACGAACATGGCAGACGAGAAACCCTTGACGAAGGTCAAGGACCTGACGCCCGAGACGAAGCAGACGAATGTGCTGGTCAAGGTCGTCAGCAAAGGCGAACGAAGGACGATCGACTCGAAGTTCGGAGGCTCCCGCCAGCTCGCGGAAGCCACCGTGGGCGACGAGACCGCGACGATCCTCCTCTCCCTGTGGGAGGACCAGATCGAGATGGTGCAGCCCGGCGAGGTCATCCTCGTGGACAACGGGTACGTCTCCCTCGTGCGGGGCCACATGCGCCTCAACGTGGGGAAGTACGGGTCCTTCCAGAAGGTGGAACAAGACATCCCGGAGGTCAACACCTCCGTGGACGTGAGCGCGCAGGAATTCGAGCGCCCCCAGCGCTACGAGCGGCGCAGCTACGGCTTCGGCGGCAGCGACTTTGGCGGTCGCGGCGGCGGCCGGGGCCGACGGGACGACGACCGCGGCGAGCGAAGGGACCGCGGCCGGCGCCGGTTCTAGAACGACTTTAGCGCCTCGAGCGCGGGGCGGCGGGCGACCGCCGCCAATTTTCCATTTTTGATTCGCCCGGAATCCCTCTTATTCTCCTCTTATTCTCCTCTCATTCAAGTCTCATCCCCCCGGGGGTCAAGCCCCCTTGCGGTCGGGAACGTGCAGGACGAGGCACCGTACCCGACCTGTGGGGGGAATCCCGGTCGGCCCCGAGGCGCCTCCGGTCACGCGACGTTTCCGAGCGTGGGACGTGGGATTTACCGGACCTCGAGGACCGTGACCTCGAACGTGAGGCTCCGACCTGCGAGCGGGTGGTTGAAGTCGACCGTGACCAGCTCGTCCGTGATTTCCGTCACACTCCCCTCGAGCTCTTGCCCATCGGGCAACTTGACGCGGACGCCTGCGCCCGGTTCGAGGCCCTCCGCGGGGAACGCGCCCTTCGGCGCGGACAGGACAAGGCTGTCGTCCCGCTCCCCGTACGCCTCGCCGGGCGGGAGGGTGAACGTCTTTGAATCGCCGGCCGCCAAGCCGACGACGTTCTTCTCGAATCCCTCGATGACCTGGCTCTCGCCGATCTGGAATTCCAACGGCGGGCCGCCGTCGCTGCTGTCGAACTCCTCGCCGTCGCCAAACGTGCCGCGGTAGTGCACTTTAACCTTGCTTCCCATCTTCGCTTCCATGGAAAACCGGGACGCGGTTGCAATCAGGGGTCGGTACTTAGACCTATTGTCCTACAGCCCCAGGATTTCCCGGTACGCCTCCATGTCCATGAAGCCGTGGCCGCTCACGTTGAACGCGATCACCTTTCGCTCGCCGGTCTCCTTGCACCGCACGGCCTCGTCGATCGCGCACGCGACGCTGTACGCGCTCTCCGGCGCGGGCAGGAACCCCTCCGCCTGCACGAACGCGCGCGCGCGCTCGAAGACGTATTTCTCGTCCGCGGGGTACGCGATCGTATCGATGTACCCGAGGTGGCGGAGCAGGCTGATGATCGGCGCCGCCGCGTGGTAGCGCAGCCCGTCGCCCCGGATCGGGTGCATCTCCTTCCGGTGGCCGAGCGTGTACATCTTGAGCTGGGGGGTCAGCTCCGCGTGGTCCGCGTGGTCGTATCGGTATTCGCCCTGCAAGTTCGGCGCGGCCTCGCTCTGCGCGGCGATGAACCGCACCTCCTTGCCGTGGATTGCGTCGCCGAGGAACGGGAGGGCGAAGCCGCCGAAGTTCGATCCGCCTCCGAGGCAGGAGATCACGACGTCCGGGTACTCGCCGATCATCTCGAGTTGTCGTCGCGTCTCGAGGCCGATGACGGTCTGATGGAGGAGCACGTGGTTCAGCACAGAGCCAAGGCAGTACACTGCCTTCTCGTCAGACCTCGCGTCCTCGAGGCCCTCGCTCACCGCGATGCCGAGGGAGCCGGGGTGGTTCCCGTTCTCCCTCAGGAGGGCGCGCCCCACGTTCGTCTGGGGGCTCGGGGACGCGTGCACCTCCGCGCCGAAGAGGCGCATGAGGTTCCGCCGTTCGACCTTCCAGTCGTGGACCGCGCGGACCCAATACACGGTCGTCTTCAGGCCGACGAGGCTCGCCGCGTACGCGAGTGCGGTGCCCCACTGCCCCGCGCCGGTCTCCGTCGTTACGCGCTCGTACCCCGCGGCGGCCGCGTACCACGCTTGCGCGAGGGCCGTGTTGACCTTGTGGCTCCCCGTCGGGGAGTAGAACTCGGACTTGTAGTACAGCTTCGCGGGCGTCCCCAGGTGTCGTTCCAGCCGCCGCGCGCGGAACAGGGGGTGCGGCCGTCCGGCCTGGAGGTACAGGTCTTGGATTTCCGGCGGGATCGGGATCCACCGGTCCGTCGCATTCTCCTGCCGGAGGCATTCCCCGAGCAGCACCTCGCCCAGCATCTTCAGGCGCGGCTGGCCGGGCTCCTCGTCGCGGGGCGGCGGGAGCGGTTCCGGCAGATCCGCGAGGATGTTGTACCAACGGTTCGGGGCTTCCTCCGGCGACAAGTGGACAGCGAGCGCTTCTCCTCCCATAGAACCCAGCCGCGCGGGGAATCGCGGGTCCGCGTATAGCCCTTTGCTCGTGCGCGTCATGAGAATCAGTTGCGATTCGCACGGCGGAAGGTTAAACGGCGCCACGGGCGCCCGGAGGCTTGGTTGCCGTGGACGAACGGTACTTCCTCCGCATCCTGCTCGGCACCTCCGTCAGCCCGAAATCCTCGGAAGAGCTCAGCCGGATCTACCGGATCCCGATGGGCCTGTGCACGGCGATCCTCGAGTACCTCGAACGGCGGGGCTACGTCGCGAACGTCGTCACGCTGTTCGCGCCGGACGGGCGCGCGGTGAAGTACTACGTCCGCACGGACCTGAAGCTGCGGGAGTTCAACGAGAAGGAGCTCTTGCCCGACCTGCCGACGCCCTCGTGATCTCCTTCGCGATTTTCTCCGCCTCCGCGCGCGGGTTCGCGGCATCGTAGATGGCGCGGCCGACGATGATGTAGTCCGCGCCCGCGTGGATCGGGTCCGCGACCGTTCCGCCCTGCGCGCCGACCCCGGGGGAGAGGATGAGCTTGTCCCCGACGATGTCGCGGAACAGGCGGACGCGGTCCGGCCGAGTGGCGGGGGCGACGATCCCCGCGGCGCCCACCTTCACCGCCATCTGGGCGATGTCGTCGGCGACGGCGGCACCGAATTGCTTCGCCCCGGGGTGGCTCATCTCCGCGACGACGAACACGTCCCCGCGCGCGGCCTCGACGCACGCGCGCACCGCGTCCTCGCCGACGAAGCCATGGACGATGACGCCCTTTGCGCGGTGACGGAACACCTGGTCTACGACGAGGCGGTTCGTGTTCGGGATGTCCGCGACCTTGAAGTCGCAGATCACGTCGTTGATCTTTGCGAGCTTGTCCACGATCTCCATCCCGCGGGCGAGGACGAGCGGGAAGTTCACCTTCACCGCGTCCACGTAGTCCCTCGTGTCCGCGGCGATCTTGAGCGCGCGTCCCTCCTCCGTCACGTCCAGGGCAAGGATGAGGCGTGTCTTGAGACGCATCCCGCGAAGGGAAGGGGCGTCCCTACATAAAACGCGTGGGCGGGGACGCGAAGGTGTTTCCTACGACTTTATGTAGGGCGCGGGGCCGTGGACAATCGTGCACGCGAAGGACGTGCGCGCGGTCGAGAACCCGATCACGGCGATCTTCGACCTCGCGGACGAGGTCGAGGGGCAGGCGCCGAAGTTCCGCGGCCTCCTGAAGTACACGAGGATCTTCGCGTACACGTGGCTCGTGCTCGGCTCCTTCCTCATCCTGTTCATCACGCGCGACTTCGGCACGGCGCCCCTCGCCTTCCTCCTGCTCCTCCTGTTCTTCGGCTTCCTGCTCATGCGGTCCGGGGTGACGTCCGCGACCGCGAAGGGACTCCTCGTGGCGGCCGCGATCGCCGTGGGCGTCCTCCTCGTGTTCACGTTTCGCGCGGCGTTCGTCCTCGGCGCGGTGCTCGTCAGCTTGTTCGCGCTGGGCATGGTGATCCTCGACCTCGTGCGCGACGCGCAGTCGTTCTTCGACTACTACGCGCTGCGATACCGCGTGATCCGCGCGGTGCGGGAGGCGGACCCCGTCGTGTACGTGCCGCAGGGCGCGACGCCGGTCGAGCGGCTCCTCGCGTCCCTCGCCCAGCGAAGCGCGACGTTCGCGGCGATGCTCGCACGACCCGGGGCCGTGCACGCGCCTGCACTGTTGACGGGCAAGTCCGGCGTTGCCTACCAGTTCGACGCGTTCGTCTCGTGGCCTGCGGGCACCCTCGCGCCGATTGGAATCGGGCCGAGCGGCGGGGCCGCATACGTGAAAGCCTTCGAGAAGGTACCGACGCGGGCGGACGTCGAGGCCCTGCGGCGCGCGGTGGAGGATGTGAGCGCGTCCCTGCACCTGCCGCCAAAGCGGGTGATCGCTCTGTGGAAGTCAGACGGCCGCACGGAAGTGCCGGAGGATACATACGCGTTCCTCACCTCGGAGGTTGTCCACGCTCACATTCGTGGCCGCACCTACGCGTGCTCCGTGGAACTCGTCACGGAGATGCCGGACGGGACGTACGACTTCATCCCGCTCGTCGTCGATACGCCGCCGACGCCCGCTTGGTCGGCGGCCGCCGCGCACCGCGCGTGATCATTCCCGCAGCGGTCCTGGCGGCGGGCGGTACCGGTAGTGGTCGCGGATTTGCTCCTGGTATACGCGTCGGTAGAAGTCGTTGTACCGCCGGATGTGGAGGATGCCTTCCTTCACCAGGTAGATGCGATACCGCCCCTCCTGCTCCTCCACGCGGACGAGCCCCTGCTGCGCAAGGGATTCGACGACCTTCGTCGTCATGTAGTGGTTCGAGCGGATCTCCCGCTTCACCTGTTCCTTCGTGAGGAACACGGGGTTCGCCCCTAGCAATGCGTCGAGCTTCTCCTCAAGCCCTACCTGGTCGAGGTGAATCCCGAGCTCGGAGACGAGGCGGTTCAACACGAAGCAGCCGTAGATCACGAGGTCCTTGTACGGCCGCGACGGCATGCCGCCTCCGCGGGTCGATAGGGGGCGCGTACTTAATCGCTTTCGGCGGGCTCGAACGGGGAACGGGAGGGACAAACCCTTATGCGGAGGGCTTCCGTGGTGCCGCGCGGTCGACGTCCTTGTCGGCTTCTGAAACGTCAAGCGCCATGAACGGGCGCGTCTGCGTCGTGACGGGGGCGAACTCTGGCATCGGGAAGGCGACCGCCCGCGCACTCGCGCGAATGGGAGCGATCGTCGTCTTGGCATGCCGCAGTCTTGAGCGCGGAGAGGCCGCGCGTCGCGAAATCGGGGCGGAGACCCGCAACCCGAACCTCGACCTCATGCACCTCGACCTCGCCGACTTCTCGTCCGTCCGCGCGTTCGCGACGGCGTTCGCCGCCAATTATCCGAAGCTGCACGTGCTCGCGAACAACGCGGGCATCTACACGAGTCGTCGCCGGATGACCGTGGACCGCTTCGAGCGGACGTTCCAGGTCAACTACCTGTCCCACTACCTCCTCACGCACCTCTTGCTCGACCGCCTCAAGGGGAGCGCCCCCGCCCGCATCGTGAACGTGAGCTCGGAGGCGAGCCAGATCGGCCGGATCGCGTTCGACGACCTGAACGTGCGGCGGTGGAGCGGGTTGCGCGCGTATGCGCAGTCGAAGCTCGCGCAGATCCTGTTCACGAAGGAACTCGCGCGCCGCCTCGACGGGACGGGCGTCGTCGTCCACGCCCTGCATCCGGGCGGGGTCCGGACGAACTGGGCGAAGGGCGGCCGGCTCATGCGCCTCGGCTACTGGCTCTCGTGGCCCTTCCTGCTGTCGCCCGCGAAGGGCGCGGACACGGTCGTTTGGCTCGCATCGTCCCCCGACGCGGACGGGGCGAGTGGGCAGTACTTCTACCGTCGCCGGCCCATCCCGCCGAAAGCGATTGCGAACGATCCCGTCGTCGCGCGCCGCCTGTGGGACGTGAGCGCGACCCTCACGGGGCTGAGAACGACTCTCCCGCCGGAGAACACCCTATAAATCCGTCGGAAAGACTCGTTCTGACCGCTCCATAGGTGCCCGCCGCCATCACCTCCGGGTAAGGTGACGGCGATGGAAGCCAACCGGAATCGGCTGCGCCTCGGGATTGCGATCGCGGCGGTCGCGCTCCTCGGGCTGGCGGCGGTGGGCACGACCTCCCTCCTCTTCCCCGGGACGGAACGGACGAGGGGGGTCGCGAGCGATCCGGGCTACGCGGCGGTGATGGCGTACGCGGGCCCGGGGACGGACGTGGCGGAATCCACGCGATCCACGGACGTGGAGCCCGCGCGAGGGCACGCGTACGTGGCGGTCGAGGCGACGCCCGGCGATGCGCCGGAGGCGGACGTGTCCGCGGCGGAGCTCGGGACGCTTCCCGAGGAGCCCGCGGCGGCCGGGGATTCCGACGTGACGCCGAATCCTGCGCCGGAGGACGGCGCGCCGTCGATCGAGGATTGGCAAGACTTGATGCTCGAGTCGAGCGCGCCGTTCGGCGACGCTTCGCGGGAGATGCCGGACGCGGGCGCGGGTACGGTCGGTGCGGTCGTGGGCTGGTTCGCGCCGCCGACGGACGCACGGGCCCCGGAGGGGGCGCGGGACGTGGGCGAACTGCTCGCGCCGCCGACGCTCGGCCGCGAGACGCGGGACGGGAACTGCTCCGTCCGCGAGTCGATCGAACCGCGCGATGCGGACGGGGACGGGAACCCGGAGTACGTGCGTTACCGGAGCCTTCGCGCGTGCGTGCAGGACGCGGACGGGGACGGCGTGCCGGAGTACGCGTTGTGGATCGCCCGCGACGTCGAGCTGTGGGACAACGACAGCTCGGGCACGTTCAACGCGATCGAAGGCGTCCAAGGCGTGCGGGAGATCGCGGACCCGAACGGCGACGGGGCGATCGAGTACCTCGCGCAGGCCAAGTGGACGTTGTCCGCGCGGGATGACGACGAGGACGGCAACCCCGAGTACGTGCTCCTGACGTTCGTCGGCGAGCAGGGGTTGGACGCGAACGCGAACGGCGTCGCGGAGTTCTACCGCGCGGCGTCCCTCCGGATGGAGCGCGTGGACGCGTCGAGCAACGGGTTCCCGGAGTCCGCCGCGGTCGACGGGAACGTGTACCAGGCCGCGGACGAAGGCGACGACGGGACTCGGGAGTACGAGGGCGTCCTCCGGATCGAGGCGAGCACCGCGGACGGGGACGACGACGGCCACAACGAGACGACGTTCGTCGCCGTGCGCGGCTATGAGCGCGTGGACCGCGACCTCGACGGAACGCCGGAGGCGGAGCGGGGCATCCTCCTGGACGTGGAGGTGCTCGACGCGACGTCGAACGGATTCCCGGAGAGCGCGACGATGCGTCTCGTGGCGTTCGCTGCGATCGACGAGACGGACGACGGCCGGCCGGAGTGGGTCCGGGCCGCGCAGATCACGGGCAACGCGACGGACCGGGACGACGACGGCGCGCCGGAGCTGCAGACGCTCACGGTGCGTGCGGTCGAGATCCTCGACGCGGACCAGGACGACGTGCCGGAGTTCCTCGCGGTCCTCGTGGGCGAGACGCAGGCGGTCGACGCGGACTCCACGGGCATCGCGGAGCTCGCGACGGTGACCGTGCGCGCGGGCGCCCGGGCGGACGCGGACGAGGACGGACTGTTCGAGAAGGAAGCGTACGTCGCGCTCGACGGGTTGCGCGCGGACGCGGTCGAGGACGGATTCCCCGAGGAGGTCCGCCTCGCCCTGCGCGCGTACGAGCGCGCGGACGCGAACGAGGACGGCGTGCCGGAGATGGAGCGCGCGCTCGCCGCGGACGCGTACGCGATCGACGCGAACAGCAACGGGGCGGTCGAAGACGCGAACCTCACCGTCCGAGCAGCCGCGCGAACGGACGCGGACTCCGACGGGACGTACGAGGCGGCGGCGTTCTTCGTCCTGTGGGCCTCCTCCTCGGACGCGGACGACGACGGGAACCCGGAGCACGAGTCCCTGAAGGCGTACGCGTACGCGTACAAGGACGAGGACGAGAACGGCGTCCGGGAAGAGCAGTTCGGCCTCCGCCTCCTCGCGGAGCGGACGGACGCGAACAGCAACGGCGTCTTCGAGGTCGTGGACGCGGAGTACGCGGCGGTCCACGTGCACGACGTGGACCAGGACGGCATGCAGGACTGCGGCGCCTGGAAGGTCGTCGCGTACCACGCGGAGGACCTCGACGAGGACGGCACCTGGGACGTCGAAGACCTCACGATCCGGGCACACCGCGAGGCGTGCCCGTAACCTCCCCCCGAACGGGGCGGCGCTTGCCGCCCCCTTTCCCCTTTCTCGTCCGCTACGGCTTGAGCGCCGCGCGCCCGACGATTTTCCCTTCCTCGAGTTCGCGGAGGATCACCGCCGCCTCCGCGAGCATCCCCGTGCGCGCGACGACGGGCACGAGCAAGCGCGCCTCCGCGAGCTGGACGGCGCGCGCGAAGTCCGCCATCGTCGAGGAGTGCGCACCGAGGAGCGCGATCTCCTTGTCCATGAGGAGATGGGGCGACACGAGCACGCCTTCGTCCCCGACCGCGGCCTCCACGAGCCGGCCCCCGGGGGCGAGCGCCGCGATCCCGAGCTCCATCGTCTCCGCGGTCGACACGAAGTCCACGACGACGTCCGCGCCGCGGTCCTTCGATTTCGACAGGATGGCCGCCAAGGCGTCCTCCGGGGAGGTGACGGCCTCCGCGCCGAGATGCTTCGCCGCGTCCCGCGCGCCCTCCCGGTTGTCGACCGCGACGACCCGGGCCCCGCGGGCCCGGGCGACCTGCACGGCGGACAGGCCGACGCCGCCCGCGCCGAGGATCACGACCAAATCGCGTTCGTCCGCGCCGCCGAGGGTGACGACCGTGTGGTATGCGGTCGCCCCGCTGCACGCGAGGATCGCGGCCTGCTCCACTTCGAGGTTCGCGGGCGCGGGGAGCACGTTGTCCTCGGGGACCTTCACGTATTCCGCGTACCCGCCGGGGAGGGAGAAGCCGAGCGCATCGCCCTCCTGGCACAGGTTCGTCTTCTTCTGCACGCACGCGCGGCACCGGCCGCACGGGAGCTCGAAGTGGACGACGACCGCGTCCCCCGTCCGCACGCGGGCCACGCCGGGGCCGACCTTCTCCACGGTGCCCGCGATCTCGTGGCCCGGGACGAGGGGCGCCCGTTCGCCGGAGGCGACGTCGTGGAGCAGGTGGAGGTCCGTGCGGCACACGCCCGCCGCGCGGACGCGGACGAGGAGCTCCCCTTCCCCTGGCTCCGGCTTCGGGAGATCCACCAGGTCGACCGTCCCTCCGGGGCCGAAGCGGATCGCGCGCATCGGCGGCCGAAACGGGTCTCGCCAGAAAGGCCTTTGGGTCTCCGGTTCCCCGCTTGCTCGTACATGCGCAACGAGGACTCGTTCCCCACTCCGGCTATGCCCAATTGAGCATAAGGGAAACTCGGCACGCCTAAATATGCGTCCCGCCTTCCCCGCGCCCATGACGCAACAGCTCGAGGCGATGGTCCGTCGGATGGATCAGGACACTGCGATGCAAATCCTCGTCGCGGTCCGCGGCACGCTCGAAGCGTTGCGGAACGACGTGGCGGGCCTGAACGCGACGCCGGAGACGCGAGAAATCCTGCAACGGATTGACGCGTACCTCGGCCACGTGGACGCGGAGCGCGCCCGGCTCGCCTGATCACGCGGACGCGTCCGCGAACCGGTACGTCCGCTTCGCCCGCTTCTCGGACCCTTCTTCGGACACGACGACGAGCAGGCCGTCCTCCACGAGGTCGCGGCAGAGGGACCACGCGGCGAAGTACGCCTTCCGCCGCTCCCCCGGCTCGAACTCCAGGAGCACGTTCGTCACGTCCTCCGCGGTGAACACGCCGCCCCCGAACCGCTCCCGGAGCTTCGGCAACATCTGCTCTCGCCGGCTCCCCTTCCGGCGCCGCCGCTTCGGAGCCTCCGCAGCCTTCGCGAGCGGGGCGGGCGTGGGCGTGAACAGCGACGGCGGCTCGCTCTCCTTCGGCGGCTGCGGCAACGCGCCGAGGATCGCGTCGAGGGTCATGATCTCCTCCCGCAGCTCCGCCTCCCGTCGCGCGAGTTCCCCGAGCTCCGCGCGCAGCCGACGGGTCTCCTCCTCGATCGCGACCCGTCGCTCGAGCAGCGCGGTGAGGATCAACCGTTCCCGCTTCTCCCGGTCCGTCGCCTCCATCACGAGGCCTCCGCGGGCAACACGACCTTGGGGGAGACGCGGTAGACGCGGATCGGGGCGCCCGTCGGCCCTAGTCGCGTGCCCGCGAGCTCGAACACGCGGCTCCGGAGGAACGTGTTCGCGAGGGTCCACGCCGCGTCGTACGTGTGCGCCTTCCCGGACTCCGTCTCGTCGAGCACGTCGCGGAGCTGGCTCGTCGTGAACCCCTCGGGGAACCGCTGCCCGAGCGCGCGCAACGTCGCCCCGTACTGCTCCTCCGGCCGGCGCACGGGGAGCGGCGCGATCTTCGGCTCCGTCATCGGTTCCGCGGTCACCGGCGCCGGTTCCGGCGTCGCCTCGGTCGTCTCCTCCGCGGGCCGCGGCACCTCCGGCGGCGCGAACCGCGCGTGCACGTGGCCCATCGCCGCGAGCCGGTCCGTGAG
>JACQPO010000093.1 GCA_016207545.1 Methanobacteriota archaeon
GGTACACGTACTTGGGCATCCCGCGGCCCCCGTTCGTGGGATGGCCGACGTGGCTTAAGGGTTTGCGCGCGGCGCGTCCCAGAACAGCACGTCGCGTCGGGAAACGGACCCGAGGGACGCGAACAAAGGGCGCGTCATCGGGATCACGATGTGTCCCCGCTCCCGGTCTCCGAACACGGCGCATCGCCGCGGACCATCGAGCCCGAAGAGGAGTCCGATGTACGCACAGACGATTGCGTCGAGTCGGTCCTCGAGCCCCTTAAGGGCAGCGCCGCGCAATCCCTCCGGTCGCGTGTGGACGTCGAGCCCGTCCGCGACGAGCGCCGGTCTCGCGCGAGCGAGGGAGCGGATGTGTCCTTGCAGTTTCCGCATCTCCCGCCAACGAATCTCGTACGCGCGGTCTTCCCGCGGCTTGTACTTCAGGGTCCGCCGGAGGCGGAACAGGGCGACCATGGCGGCGTGCGGGTACACCTCGATTACCTTGCGTTCGGCCCAGGTTCGCGGGTCCACGGAGAATCCGTCCGCCGCCAATGCGCGCGTGAGATCCTCCCCCCGAAGCCCCTCATACCGACCGAGGTTGTGCCGGTTCGCGGGATAGACTCCGGCTTGGAACTTCCGGAAACATTCGTTCACGAGCCGGTCGCAATCCCGGAGCCCCGAAGGATTCGGCACCGCCAACGGGCAATCGATGGCCACGACGGCGGCGCCTCGCCCCGCCGCGGAGCGGACGTAGTCGAGAATCTCCTGGTCGCTCACGAGGTCTGCCCTTGGCGGTTCTACGATGCGCGCGACGCGGCCGTTCCACTCTGCGATGCACGCACCCGTGGGGTTCGCACGCGACCACGCGAGGTCGAGTCCGACCGCACGGAGACGACGGGGACGCGGCCACTCGTCCACGGGATCAGCCGCCAAGCGCTTCGAGGAGCTCCGCGGCGCGGAGCGTGAGGAGCAGCGCGTAGAACTGGAACAACACGACGATGCGCGCCTCCACGGGGATGTCGGGACCGTCGAGGCGGCCGAAGAATTCCTCGATGCCCCGCTGCATCTGCCGCACGTCCTGCGGGCTCAGCCGCTTCCGGTGGTCCGTCGCGAGCATCCACAACTCCCCGTACATGGAGGATGCGTGTTGGCGGTAGATGGCGTGCAGCACCTCCCGGGATCCCGCCACGTATTGGCGACTCGCGAGGTACACGAGCGCCTCGGAGAGGCCGCTCATCAGGAGGCGAGGCAGCGTGACCTTGTCCGCGGTGAGCACGTTCTCCACGGCGAGGACGCCGATCGCCCCGAGGTCGAACAGGGACGCGGCCTCGCTCCGCCCTTTCTGCGCCTCGAACCCTCGCAGCTCCGTGACGAACGCGTAGGCCGTCCCCGCCAACCCGAGCGCGCGGTCGAGGGCCTCGCGGACCCTCGCGTTCGCCGCCTTCGGGTTTGCCCGGAGGTACGCCTCGAGCGCGAACAGCTCGCTTCGCAGTCCGCCCACGGCCGCTTCGTCGCATCGCTCGCCGAGCGTCTTCGCGCGGGCCCGGATGCCGCCAGCGAACTCCGCGACCTCCCCCGCCATCGCGCGCGCAATCCGCGCCCGCGGTATTAAGTCTGCGCGGGGAACGCCCTCAGAAACCCATCTCCGCGATCTTCAGTTCCGCCCGCTTCCGCTCCAGGAACCGGTATACGGTCGCGTGCTCGCTCCCCCGCAGGAGCATCTCGAGCGCCTCCTGGGCGATCGGGAGCTGCACATCGTCCGCGATGATCGAGACCGTGTGGCCGTAGACGGACACGTCCGCGCCCGTCAGGTCCTCCACGATCCTCCGCGTCTTCCCGCGGGTCCCGATGACGCGGGACTTGATCTGCGCGACTCGCGCGGGGCTCCGCGCGTAGTCCTTGATGTCGAGGACGACGAAGTACGTGTTGTCCTCGAGAAGGCGGAACGCCCGTTCCTCGCTGAACCCGCGGCCGATCGCGAGGACGAGGTCCCGCACCTTCACCGCCAGAAACTTGTCCGTCGCCTCGGACTCGTCGACGGTCACCTCGCCCGTCTCGGAGTCGACGAGCAGGCGGACGTCCGTGCGCTCCTCGAGGAGCCGTTTCGTCTGGCCGCCGGGGCCGATCAGGACCCCGATCCGTTCCTGGGGAATCCGCGCGTACAGCACGTCAACCCCCCTGCACGAACGCCGCGATTCGTTTCGCGTCCGTGTCCACGCCGAGCCGCGCGAAGTATCGGGCGATGTTCGCGACGTCCCGCTGGAACCACTCCTCGCTCTGCGGATGTTCGAGCGTGACCGCCTGCGCGCAGTCGATGATCCACGGGTGGCCGTCCCACCACAGGAGGTTGTACTCGCTCAGGTCCCCGTGGACGAGCTTCGCCGTGCGCATGGCCTTCATGGACGCCGTCACGTCGTCGAACGCGGCGTTCGGGTCGTCGAGCGCGACCTCGCGGATCACCGGCGCGGGCATCGTCTCGTCCCCCAAGTACTGCATGAGGAGGCAATTCTGATGGACGGTGAGCGCCCTCGGCACGCGGACCCCGGCGTCGAACATCCGCTGGAGGTTCTTGAACTCCTTCTGCGCCCACACCGTGACCATCTCGCGGAACGAGCGGCCGATCTTCTTGAACCGCGGGTCGCCGACGATGTACCGGGACAGGGAGCGGAACGTGGCGGTGTTCACGCGGTAGATCTTGAGGGCGAGCGCACCCTTCTTCGACGTCGCGTGGAACACGTTCCCCTCCTTCCCCGTGCTGACGGGGTAGTCCACGGTCTCGATCATGCCGTCGGAGATCAGCTTGTACAACGCCATGAGGGTCGTATGGTCGAAGACCTGGTCGTACGTCTTCCGCTGGTCGTCGTCCTTCTTCGTCCGCTTGAGCGCATCGATCCGGGTCTCGAGCAGATGGAGCGCCCGGTCGTCGAGCTTCGCCACGGGGAGCGATACTTGGCGGTTGGGCTAAAACCTTGCCGCATAGCTACGGGCCGAGGATATGGAGGAGGGCCGCCTCTAGGATGGAAGGGAAGTCCGGAGGGAACTCATGCCCAAGGCCCTGGCGCACATCGAGGCTGCATGCGAGGCCACGGCGGGTCATCTCCGCGTGGAGCGTCTCCGTGCTCGGACGCGCGTAGTCGGTCTCCCCCGTCACGATCCACCCCCGCACCCCGCGCCTGGCGGCTGGATGAACGAGGGCGGCGACCGCGTCCGGGTCTCGGTACGCGGATGGGGCGACCGCCACGAAGCCGCGGCTCGCGAACGGTTCCCCTTGGAGGCAGAGCCGAATTGCGAGCGCCGCCCCTTGGGAGAAGCCTGCGAACACGAGGCGGTTCCCGTCCGCGGGATGAGAGGCGAGCACGGTCGCATGCGCGTCCGCGAGCTCCCGCGTCGCGAGGTCCCGGTCGTCCCACGCGAACGCATCCGGTCCGAACAGCTGCGAGGATTGTGGGAGCGCGAGGAGAAATCCGAGGTTCAGCGCCGGCGCCCAGCGCACCTCGAAGTCTCGCGCGTTTCCGGCGCGGCCGTGGAGGGCGAAGAGGACGGGAAATGGTCCGCGGTGTGCGCCTGGCGGCGTTCTTACGATGAGCTCCGGTTTGGTCTCGGCCTGCGCAGCAGCGCGAGCTTTCTCGCAGTCCGCCACGATGGCCTGGAAATCCGTGCGGCCGCGGATGAGGTCGAGGTCGCCGTCTTCCAACTGCTGCGCTGACCACCACCGTCCTCGGCCCCGCGCGTCCCGGAGCGTGGCGACGGCTTCGTCGGCCAAACCGAGGCGGCTTTGGAGGCAGGCGGTCCAGAAGGACATCGTGCCATCCTGATCCGGAAACGCCTGTCGCGCGGAGGATACGAGGTCGAGCGCCTCCCGGTAACGCCCCTCGCCGTACAGCGCGAACACCTGGCGGCGGACCTCCACAAACGTCTCGCCGCTCATGGCCCCTCCGGCTCGGATTTTGGCGGCGTCGTCTGGAAAATCTCGACCCAGTTCCCGTCGGGGTCCTCGACGAACGCGGTCCAGCCCTCCGTCTCGTCCGGGGTGACGCCGGTCGGCTCCGCGCCCCTCGCGAGGAGCTCCCGGTACGTCGTCCGCACGTCGTCCACGACGAAGCCGACGTGGTCCAACGCCTCCCCCGGCGCGTACGGGGTCGCGTACTTGGACTCCTCCGGGTACCAGTTCAGCTCGATCCGCTCGCCCGATTGCTCGTCTCGCAGGAGTACCCAGATCCCGAGGCCGAGTTTCCGTGAGTCCCCGCGCCGCTCCTCCTTGAGTCCCAGGAGTTGTGTGTAGAACTTCACGGACCGCTCGAGGTCCGTGACCCGGATTCCAACGTACTTGAGGTACATCAGGACAGAACCGTCGTACCCGGTATAAAATCCCGAGGAGGGGCAACTCACCGGAGGCTTCGGGTGAGGACATCGACCGCCGCGGTCATGTCCTCCGGCTCGAGCAGGAAGATCGTGTCCGTGTAGCAGGACATCGCCTGGACGATGTTGATCCCCCGGGACGCGAGCGCGGTCGAGAGGAACGCGAGCAAGCCCGGGGTGTCCTCGATGCTCTCGGGGCTCGTGACCGCGATCTCGATGAGGTCCCGCCGGACGCTGATGATCTGCCCCTCGCGGAGCTTCCTCGTGACTCGGCTCACCGCGTCCTCGTCCACGATGATGACCGTGCCCTGGGAAACCTGGATCAGGCGGCAAATGCGGTTCTCGTCGAGCAACTCCTCGACGACGTCCCCGAGCCGTTGGAGGACGTCGATGCCTTGCACGACGGTCACGGTCGCCACTTTCGTCCGCGTCTCGACGCGGCTCTTCTGGAGCACCCGCTTGACGGATTCCTCGCGGTATCCCTTCAACCGGTCCGCCGGGTAACGCCGGCACGCCGCCAAAACGGCCTCTTCCTTCCGGATTCCGAGTTCCTTCCCAATCCGGCGCGCGAGCGCGGAGTAGTTCACGATGTCCATCTTGAGCGCGTCCGCGACGCTCGGGTGGTTGTCGATGTACTCACGGACTTGTCGCGCGACGCTGGCCAACGCAGTGGAAATGCAATGTCAAATATTTGACGATTCCGTCTAGATTTGACCGAGTGTGGTCAGAATATTCATATACATGTCTATAGGTGCTCGGGGCTCAAAACCGCGAGGGGCGGAGATGGCCCGTCAAACCGTCGTTCTAGCTTACTCCGGAGGCTTGGATACGTCCGTGGCGATTCCGTGGCTGAAGGAGCGCGGTCTCGACGTCGTCGCGGTGACCGTCGACGTCGGGCAGCCGGGCGACTTTGAGTACATCCGGCAGAAGGCGGTCCGCGCCGGGGCCCGGAAGTCGTACGTCGTCGACGCCCAGAGGGAGTTCGCGGAGGAGTACATCCTGCGCGCCCTGAAGGCGAATGCGTTGTACGAGGGCCAGTACCCGCTCAGCACGGCGCTCGCGCGGCCCCTCATCGGGCAGCACCTCGTCTCGATCGCGCGGAGGGAGGGCGCACAGTTCGTCGCCCACGGGTGCACCGGGAAGGGGAACGACCAGGTCCGCTTCGACCTGTGCACGACCGCGCTCGCCCCCGAGCTGCAGGTGATCGCCCCCGCGCGCGTGTGGGGTATGACCCGGGAGCAGGAGATCGCGTACGCGAAGGAACGCGGCATCCCCGTCCCGGCGACGAACGCGTCCCCGTACAGCACGGACGAGAACCTGTGGGGCCGCTCCGTGGAGTGCGGCATCCTCGAGGACCCCGCGATCGAGCCGCCGGAGGAGGCCTTCGCGTGGACGCGCTCCCCGCAGTCCGCGCCGGAGGAGCCCGCGTACGTGAACGTGCGGTTCGAGGCCGGCGTGCCCGTGGCGGTGGACGGGAGGAAAGCGGACCTCGCGAAGATCATCACGCCCCTCAACGCGCTCGCGGGGGAACACGGCGTCGGGCGGATCGACCACGTCGAGTCCCGCGTCGTGGGAATCAAGTCCCGCGAGGTGTACGAGTGTCCCGCCGCGACCGTCCTCCTGAAGGCGCACCAGGCGCTCGAATCCCTCGTCCTCCCGCGCGACCTGCTCGACTTCAAGCGCTCTGTGGA
>JACQPO010000099.1 GCA_016207545.1 Methanobacteriota archaeon
CCCCGCGGGCGAGGGGAGCGCGACCGCGGTCACGACGCACGGAACCGGGTGACCGTCCTTCGCACGTAGCTCCGCCGGCGCGGTCTGGCGGCGCGCCCCCGTGAGCAGCTTGCGGGCGATCCCCGCGAGCTCCTCCCCGAGCACCTCCCCGCACGGCCGGCCAGCGTTCTCCCCTCGCGGCCAACCGAGGAGCGCTTCGGCGCCGGGCGAGAGGGACGCGATCCGCAACTCCCCGTCCAACGTGACGACGCCGTCGCTCGCCGCGTCCCCGACGGCCTCGAACCGCCGTTGCTCCCATCGGACGGCCTCCTCGAGCTTTGCGTGGGCGAGCGCAATCGCCGTGTGGGCGGCGATGGAGTTCATGACGTTCACCTGCTGGCTCGTGAACACGTGATCCTTCCCCGGCTCGTCGAGGGCCATGAAGCCGAGCACGGTGGCCTGGAACGCGAGGGGGACGAGGAGCATGGACCGGATGTTGAGGGCCCGCGCGAACTTCTCGGGAAAGAGGGGCTCCCGGGCCTGGCGGAACATGACGGGAATCTTCTGGTCCACGAGCTTGTGCGTGAGACGCGGGATCTCCTCCTCGTGGATCGTGAGCTGCCGCAGGAGGGCCGGGGACGCCTCGTCCGGGGAGAAGGCGTAGGCGACGCGGAACTCCCGCGCCCGCTCGTCCCGCAGGAAGATCGCGCACCGGCTGACGGTCGCGAGCCGCGGGGCGATGCGGACGATCGTCTCGAGGAGTTCGTCGAGGTCCGCGAGCCCCCCGATCATTTCGGAGATGCCCATTAGGGCCGCGAGGAGGTTCTCCTCGTCGACCTCGCGTGGGCTCATCGGGGCCGCCACGGGTTGGAGCCGTTAAAAGCGTTGGCCATCCATTATCACGCGGGTCCCAAAGGCTGGACGGCGGACAAACCTTATGGACGTGGCGGAGTTGTCCGCGCGATGTCGCCGGCGGGCCGCGCGTTGGCGTTCCTCGGGCTCCTGATCGCGCTCGCAGGCCTCGCGCTCGCCGCCGTCCTGCGGGACCGGTTTCTCGGCATCGCGCTCCTCCTCGTGGGCGCGTTCCTCCTCGTGCTCCCGTTCACGCGGCCGTCGATCGACGAATGAGTTATTACCCCCCTCCCCTTCCGCGCGAGGGATGTACGCGGTGTTCGACGTCAAGCCGTCGGATGGGCCCAAGATCGACGAGGCGTTGAAGGACGACCTCGTGAGCCGACAGAGCATCGCGATCCGCGAGGGCGCCGCGCTCGGCTTCCCCGACCTGGGACGCCTCGTCCTCATCGAGGGCTCCGATTCGGCGCTGGCCCGCGCGGCGGAGTTGTTCCGCGGGTTCGCCGCCAAGCTCGAGGGTCCCCGCGCGGAGGCCGTGTACCAGGCGTTTAGGGCGCAGGAGGACGACGTCGCGAGCGGCGTCGGACTCATCTTCGGGTAGGCCACCAACGCTTAAGGTGGCTCGCGGGTTGCGGGCGGCGATGGTTCGTTCGCGTGTCTTGGCGGGGATCCTCCTCCTCGCGCTCGCCCTTCCCCTCCTTCCCGCCCCTGGGATCGCTGCGCAGACGACGTGCGGCCGCCCCAGTTATCCGGACGCCACGTCGTACGACCCGGACGCCGTCACGGATTCCTCCCTGTGGGACGCGCTCCGCGGGTCTGGCGGGTTCTCGGACGGCGTCGAGGGCCTTGGCTCCGTCTCCGTCACGGTCGCGGATGGCGCACGCACGCACATCGTTACTCTGGAGGAAATCGTCGTCCACGCGTACGTCGGCGGTGGCTTCGCGAACCGGACGAACCTCGCGCTGCGCGTCCGCACGGAGGTCGACGGGCAGGTCGTGGCAACCCACGCCTTCACGCTCGTGAGCGCCGCGGACCGCCCGGGCGGGAACCTCACGCTCGTCGCGCGCGCCCAGGGCGGCGCGCTCGACATCTTCTGGCGCTGGGCGTACCTCGCATGCAGCGCGGACTTCCCGAACGTGTACTACGTGTTCCACGCCCGCATCGATGGCGACGCGATCGCGGACGACAACACGCTCGTCTACTTCGAGGCGCCGCGTCCGCGCCGCCCGCCGCCGGTCGACCTCATCCTCTTGATCATCGCGGGCATCGCCGTGAGCATCATCTTCCTGTTCGCGCGCCGCGCGTTGCGAAAACGGTGAGCGGGACCGTGCCGGTTAAATAGCGCCGCTCCTTTGAGTTTCCGCGTCATGACGACGTGCCCGCGGTGCGGCACTGCGTTCGAAGGCCGGTTCTGCATCGCCTGCGGGACGGACACGCAACCGCCCGCGTTCCTGTGCGCCCGGTGCGGAACCTCGTTCGCGGGCTTCGCGTGCCCGGCGTGCGGCCTTCCCCTCGGCTGGACCCCCGCGCCGCCCCCCGCCGGCTCCGGCGTCCGCGCGTTCGGGAGCGTCGTCTGGATTCTCTCGATGGTCTCCTTCCTCATCCTCGTCGCCGTGAACCTGGCGGTGCTCGCCTACAGCGCGATCCTCGTCGTGCAGGGGTCCTTCGCGGGCCCGCGCCCGATCGACCTCTACTTGTTGGCCCCGTTCCCCGTCGGTCGTTCGTACGACGTCCCCGCGGACATCTTCCTCGCGTACTTCGGCCTTCTCGTGGCGGCCGTCGTTGCGTCCCACGTCTGGCCTGCGATCCGAGATCGGACGGCGACCCGGCGGGCCCTCGTGCGTCCGCTCGACGAGTTGCGGCCGCGGCTCGAAGCCCGCAGCGCAATCGTCGCAACCGCCCAGATGTTCCTCGCGATGTTGTCCTTCCAGGTCCTCGTAGTTCTCGTCTTCGCCGCGGCGGGCGCCAATCCCGTCGCCCCGGACTTCCCCGGCGACGTTCCCGAGTGGTATCCGTATTACGCGCTCGTCAACGCGTCCGTGTACGAGGAGCTCGTCACCCGTTGGCTCCTCATCGGCGTCCCGCTCGTCCTCGGCGCGCTTGCGCTCCGCAGACACGAACTCGCGAACGCTGCGGCGCATGGACGCGCCCCAATCCCCGCGTGGCGCCACCTGTTCGGCGGCACCGTGACGCGGGACTCCCCCGCTTCCGTCGTGCTCCTCGGCGCCGTCCTCGCGTTCTTCTCCGCGGTCGTCTTTGGGCTTGCGCACGTCCCCAGCTGGGGATGGTGGAAGTTCGTGCCGACATTCGTCGCGGGCCTGGGCCTGGGGTATCTGTTCCTCCGAGCCGGGCTCGTCGCCACGATCCTGTTCCACTTCACGAACAACTACATGGCGGCCGCCCTTCTCCTGACGACCGAGAGCGCCGCCGCGCAAATCCTGCTCGGCCTCCTCATCTTCCTCGTCATCATCCTGGGCCTGGTCTTCTTCGCCTGGTACCTCATGTATAGTGCGGAACTCGTGAACCACTTCGCGGTCGCGTGGGGGATTCGTCGACCGGCGCCCGTCTGGGCGGCTGCCGCGCCGATCCCCGCGGTCTACCCGATGCCGCCGCCCGTCGCGTACGTGCGGCCGGGTGCCACGCCGCCCCCTTACGGTTCGGGATTCGTCCCGTTCCAATGCCCGCGGTGTGGCTGGCGGCAGGCCCGGTACGCGGACGGCCGGTTCACGTGCCTTCGCTGCGGTCATTCGGCTTGACGAGGCGATGGCCGACGGTGCTTGCCGCGACGTAATCGATGAGCGCGTCGAGATCCTCGTCCTCGACGGTCACGTGGATGTCCCCGAGTGGCGCGGGGGCCGCGAAGTTCACCCGGCCGACGAACGCCGCCTGTTTGCTGAGCCGGAACGACGTGAGGTTCCCCTGCCGGCCCTTGATCAAGACGTCCCGGGCCGTGTCCCGGATTTTCTGATTCCGCACGAGCTCCCGAAATTTCTCGAGGCTCGCGGCCTCGCCGACAAGCGCGTCGCGCTCCTCGCGGAACGCGAGGTCTGGAAACAGGTTGAGGCACGCAAGCTTCACCTTCGCCACGCTCTCCGTCGGATACACGGGAACTTCGACGCGCACGTGGGGCACGCGGCCCGTAACGAGCGGCGCGTAATGAACCGTTCGGGCGATACCTATTTACACGCTCGTCCCTCTTACTCGGCCCGCGGATGCACGAACGGCTTCTCGACGCCCTCGCACGGAGGGGCGCCCTTGCAGATCCTGATGCGATTGCGTACCTTTCCTCGCGGGCGGATCCGGTCGCCGTCCTGGAAAGCGTGATTGCGAAACTGGAAGGCGTGCCGCTCGTGCTCACGATGGAGCACATCCAGAGGGCGCAGGAGCTTGCGCGCAAGGCCGGGCAGGCCGCCCGACCCCCGCCCGTCGCGAATGCAACCCTTCCATCGCCGCCAAAGCTGCGGGACCTCGCGCGGGCGACGGAAGTCGACGCGCAGTTTGCGGTCGTCCGCGACGTTACCGGCAAATCGACGTGCGAGGGGACGCTCGACGACTTCTCCCGCTACTTCGCGAGCCGCCTCGCGATGATCGGACCGATGCTCCGTGCGCGGCGGGAACTCGTGGGCTCCGTGGACATCGCCCGCGCGAAGAAGCTCACCCGCGAAGTGCGGTTCATCGGCATGGTCGCGGACGTGCGCGCGACGAAGAAGGGGGACCGGGTCCTCGAGGTCGAGGACGAGACGGACACGGCCCCCGTGTTCCTCTCGCAGACGTCGGACCTGTTCAAGGACCCCGTGCTGCCGGACGAGGTCATCGGCGTCGTCGGCCGGCCGACGGAGAAGGGCCTCATCATCGCGGAGCAAGTCGTGCGGCCGGACATCCTCACGCCCCGCGCCTTCCCCGCGACGAAGGACGCCGTCTCCGTGGCGTTCATCTCCGACGTGCACGTCGGCAGCAAGACGTTCCTCCGGGAGAAATGGGACGCGTTCGCCTCTTGGATGAACGGGACCGACGAGGTCGCGCAATCGATCAAGTACCTCGTGTTGGCGGGGGACGTCGTCGACGGGATTGGCGTGTACCCGCGGCAGGAGGAGGAGCTCGCGATCGACGACATCTTCGCCCAGTACGAGGAAGTCGCCCGCCTCCTTGGGGCGATCCCGGACCACGTGAACATGATCCTGCTCCCGGGCAACCATGACGCGGTCCGTCCCGCGGAGCCGCAGCCCGCGCTGCCGCAGGACGTCGCGAAGTTGTTCGATTCGAACGTCACGTTCGTGGGGAATCCGTGCTCGTTCACGGTCCACGGAGTCCGAATCCTCGCGTACCACGGGCGGAGCCTCGACGACTTCGTCTACTCCCTCCCCGGCATGAGCTATGCGCGGCCGCTCGACGGGATGCGCGAGATGTTGCGACGCCGCCACCTCGCCCCGCTCTACGGGGGCAAGACGCCGATTGCGCCGGAGGCGGAGGACTATCTCGTGATCGACGAAGTGCCGGACGTGTTCGTTGCGGGTCACGTCCACGCGGTGGGCATGGACGAATACAAGGGCGTGAAGATCGTGAACGCCTCGACCTGGCAGGCACAGACCGCGTACCAGAAGATGCACAACATCATCCCCCAACCGGCGCGCGTGCCGATCCTGAACCTCGGCACGGGGCGGGGCACGATCAAGGAATTCTGAGGGACGCTACCCTTAAGCGGGCGCGCGAAGTCTCCCGCGCGATGCGGTTGGCGGCGGTCGGGGACGTCCATGGACGCGAGTTCTTCGAACCATTTCGCGAGGCGTTGGGGGCGATCGAAGAACCGGACCTCTTGCTTTTGGCGGGTGACCTCACGGACCACAACAAGATTGAGGAGTTCGGCGAAGTCGTCGCGGCCGTGAAGGATCGCGTGAGTTGCCCCGTCGTCTGCGTCTTCGGGAACAACGAGTGGACGTCCGACCATGAGAAATACCGCAAGAAGTTCGACCTCCTCTTCCTCGACGATGAGGACCGCCGCTTCGAGATTGGCGGCAAGGCGATTCGCGTGATCGGGAGCACGGGCTCGCTCGACGAGCCGACGTGGTGGCAGCGGACGAACGTCCCCGGGATCGCGGCGGAATACGAGCGCCGGATTGAGCGCCTCGATCAGCTCCTCTCGGGGAACGACTTCCGGCTGCTCCTTACGCATTACCCGCCAACGTTTGCGACGATGGGCGGGGAGAAGGAGGCGTGGCGGCCCCAGCTCGGGAGCCGCAGGCTCGAGAAGGTCGTGATGCGGCGCAAGCCGAATGTCGTGGTCCACGGTCATGTCCACAAGGGAATCCCGTTTGCGGAGCTGCGCGGCCCGCCCACGCTGGAGTCGTTCGGGGACGAACACCGCCCCATTCCCGTGTACAACGTCGCATTTCCCGTGACGCGCGCGGTCACGGTTTTCGAGGCGTAGCCCAACTCTTATCTACGGGCCCCCCATAGGAGCCGGACATGCGCTGGCCCCTCCCTTGGCCGAAGGCATGGCGGGCGAAGGAGCCGGCGGAGGCCGAAGCCTTCGAGGGGGACGAAGAGGAGAAGCCGGTGACGTTCCGGCAGGCCACCCTCCTGTTCGCGCGCGACCTCCTCGTCGCGTTCCTCGCGGTCCTGATCGTGATGGGCGCCCTGTTCGCGTACACGCAGGTGTGGCCCCCGATGGTCGTCGTCGAGAGCTCGAGCATGCAGCACACGACGGACACGAGCTTCGTCGGCGTGATCGACACGGGCGACCTCGTCCTCGTGCAGTCCGTCCGCCGTCCCTCCGACGTCGTCACGTTCGTCGAAGGCCGCCTCGCCGAACACGAGACGTATTCGAACTACGGGGACGTGATCGTGTTCAAGCGGCCCTCGGGGTCCGCGGAGACGCCGATCATCCACCGCGCGATCGTGTACGTCGTGGAGAACGGCACGGGGTTCAATGTGCCCTCCCTCGCCGCGCTCTCCAATGGCGAATGGTCCGGAGTGAGGACTAGCGGGGAGGCGGCTACCACGCCCTATGGGCTCCGGAGCGTCACGATTCGCGGGGTGCGGAACTGGGCGAGCGGGAGCGCGATGGAAATTGACCTGAACTACACGACGAACGGCGTCGCGGTCCGAACCGGATTCCTCACGAAAGGGGACCACGTGGGCGGCTCGACGTTCGACAGCTGGGGTCCGGTGCCCGTGGCGAACATCGTCGGGAAGGCGCGGGGCGAACTCCCGTGGTTCGGCCTGCTCAAGCTCACGTTCTTCCCGGGCGAGAGCGGGTGTTGTCCGAACGGGTGGGGGGACACGAACCCCGCGACCGGGGCCCCCAAGAACAGCTGGGACTCCCTGCTCGTCTCTCTGATCGCGATCATCGTGGGCCCGTTCGCCGCGGACTACGGGTGGGCGTATTGGAAGAAGCGGCGGAAGGCGAGGCTCGCCCCGCGCGCGGAGGAGGAGGCGGCGGGGAACCCGGACGAGGAGCTCCCCGAGCCGCCTACGGACGAGGGTCGAAAAGAGTCCTCTGGACCTGGAGCCGGTGGCCTCTGAGGTCCGCGAGGTACTCGTCCTTCTCCAAGACCCGCTTCGTCTCCAGGATTGGGACGCTCGGCTGGATTTCCTTCGTCCGCCCGCCTCGGCCGAACGACTTCACGGTCGCGCTCACGAGGCCGAGCATGTCCAGCTCCGAGATGAGGTCCGTCACCCGGCGCGAGGTGAGCGCGGCGATCCCCGTCTTCCGGCACAGGTCCCGGTATGTCGCGTACACCTCGCCCGTCGTGAGCCGCGTGTTGCCGGCCTCCTCGTTCAGGAGGACCCCGAGGAGGATGAGCTTCGCCTGCGTCGGCAGCGCCTTCACGGCCTCGATGACCGTGTCGAGCTCGAGCTTGTTCTTCGCCTTCATCACGTCGTCCACGGACAGCTTCTCCCGTCCCGCGCGCTCTGCGATCTCCGCGCTGACCCGGAGCAGGTCGAGCGCGCGACGTGCGTCCCCGTGTTCCTGCGCCGCCAACGCCGCGATGAGGGACAGCACGTCTTGCCCGACCGCGCCGTCCTGGAACGCGATTGCCGCGCGGTCCGCGAGGATGTCCCGCAACTCCTCCGCGTTGTACGGCGGGAAGACGAGCTTCTCGTCCCCCAGGCGGGAGCGGACCCGCGGGTCGAGGTACTCCGTGAACTTCAGCTCGTTGCTGATTCCGATGAGGCACATGCACGAGCGGCCCAGGTCCTCGTTGACCTTCGTGAGCTGGTACAGGAAGTCGTCCCCGTTCTTCGCCACGATCCGGTCAATCTCGTCGAGCACGAGGAGGACGACCCGCTTCCGCGCGTCGAGCCGCTCGAGGAGCACCTGGTACACGCGGTCGACGGACAGGCCCGTGAAGGGCACCTTGTCCGCGAGCCCCTCGACGAGGCTGTTCGCGATGTGAGCCAGCACTCCGTACGGCGTGTCGACGATCTGGCAGTTCAGGTACAGGTAGTGGACGAGCCCCATCTTGTCCGCCGCGCGCAATTCCTTCTCGATGAACTTCACGACGGCCGTCTTCCCCGTCCCGGTCTGCCCGTGGATGAGCACGTTCGACGGGCGCTCCCCGCGCAGCGCGGGCACGAGGATCTGCACGAGCTGGTCGACCTGCCCCTCCCTGTGCGGCAATCGCTCCGGAAGGTACGACGGGCGCAGGATGTCGCGGTCCACCCGGAACAGCGGTCGGTTCCGCAGGTACGGGATGAACACGTTGTCCTCCATGCTGGCTCTCCCCCAAGGGTGGCGAGACCCCGCGGTCCTCGTGGATTCCACAAGGAATCGCGCGGGGCGCACGCCGCATATTCCCGGGTCGTAGGTAAAGGTTTCTTGCTGACCCGCGCAACATTGCTGCGACGGAAATTTGTGGGACTATCATTTTCGCGACGGGATGTAAATCGGCACGCGCCGACCTACGGCTCCGGGAGGAATAAGGTAAGTCCTGCGACGAGCGCGAATCCCACGAAAATCATGACCGCGACGAGCACGCTGCGCGTGCGGTGCTGGAGTTCCGGCACGAGGTCTGCCGCGGAGACGAACAGGAACGTGCCCGCGGCGAACGCGAGCGCGAACGGGAGCAACGAAAGGCCGGCCCCGAGGAACGCGAGGCCGAGCAGGATGCCAAAGGGCGTATCCGCCGCGGTCGCGAGGACGAACATCATCGACCGGCGGCGGCCGTAGCCCGCGCCGAGGGCGACGCTGACCGCCGCGATGCTGTCCGGGATCTGGTGGATTGCGATCGCGAGCGTGATGACGGTGCCGATCCCGGTCCCGAGGGAGAACGCGAGCGGGATGACGAACCCGTCGAGCGTGCCGTGGATGATGAGCGCGGTCGCCGCCAAGATCCCGAACGGCTTGATCTCGCGCCCGTTCTCGAAGTGCGTGTGGCCTTCCTTCCGCCCCCGGATGAGGAACCGCTCGACGATGAACAGAAGGAAAAAGCCCGCAAACAGGCCGACCGGGACGTACAGCTCTGACAGTTCGGTACCCTCCAGCGCGCGGAAGCTCTCGGGCATGAGGTTGATGAACGAGACGCCGAGCAAGAGGCCGGCGGACAGGCCGAGCATGACGTGGAGGACCGGGTCGCTGATCGAGCGCCGCGTGAGGGGGAGCAGGCCCACCGTGACGGGGGTCACGAACGTGACCGCGGCCCAGAATGCGAGCAACGGCCAGTCCGTCATGGCGCGACGCGCACCGCGGCCGCTGCTATTTAACATGTGGCAGTTTCTTAATAAAAGCCAAGTACTGGCCCGCCTTTCCTTATTAACGATGCCCATCGTGAGCATGTCCCTCGGTCCCCAGATCTTGCGGAAGTTCGACACGGTCGCCCGCCGGCGCGGCTATTCGTCGCGGTCCGAAGCAGTCCGCGAGGCGATGCGGGAGTTCATCGACGCGGCGGAGTGGGGCCTCGAGGAGGGCGAGAACACCCTTGTGCTTTCCATCCTCTACGAGAAGGAGGCGCCGCGGGATCAGCTCATCCAACTCCAGCACGAGTTCCACGAGATCCGGACGATGCTCCACACGCACTTGGACGCCGTGAACTGCTTGGAGCTGCTCGTCGCGGAGGGGCCGAACACGCGCCTCAAGGAACTCGTCGGACGCGTTCGGCGAATCAAGGCCGTGAAGCAGATCAAGTTCATGAACACGGCGGCGAACCTCTGAGATTCGCGTCGGAAGCCTTATCGGACGAGGTCCCGCTTCGCGCCCCGTGGAACCGTCCCGCCCGTTCCCGTACGGTCGCGCGTTCTTCTACCAGCGGGCCTTCCTCCTCCTGCTCTTGATCATCGTCGTCCTCGTCTTCTTCTCCCTCCAGCTCCAGACGCCCGCGGAATGGATTGCCGTCCTCGCGACGGTCCTTGGGTCCTATGTGGTCGTCGTGGGCCTCAGTCCCCTCCTCACGCAGCACACCCTCACCCGGAGCCGCATCATCCTCCGCCAGGGCTGGTATTTCCGTGCGATCGTCCCGCTCGCGGAGGCGGAATCGATCAGCTTGTGGGACGGGGTGCCGAAGTACGGGCTGCGCCTGTCCATCGCACGCCGCACGCTGTTCGTCGTGGGCTCCGCCCACAACCTCGTCTCCGTCCGGTTGCTGGAACCCCGACGGTTTCCGCACGTGTTGTTCCTCTCCGCCAAGGAGATCGTGTTCGACGTGGACGACCGGGACGCGTTTTTGGCGGCGGTCCAGCAACGCCAAGAGACGCGGGAGGCCCTTCCCGCCCACAAGGTCCGCGCGCTGCCGCCCCGCCGGTGATTACTCCCGCCAATCGAGCCCCAAGGTCCGGATGCCGAGTTTCGGGATGAGCGGCATCTTCCGCTTGTGGACGTTCGCCTCTACGAGCCTCAGCATCCGTTCGACCTCGCGGAGGTCCACGTCCACCTTCTCCGCGATCTCCTTTGGGTGGAGCTGAAGCTCGAGGCCTAGCAGAATCCGGTCGAGCACGTCGTACGGGATTCCGAGATCGCCTTCGTCCGTCTGCTCGGGCCAAAGTCCTGCCGTGGGGACCTTCTCGATGATCGCCGCGGGCAGCCCGAGATGGCGCGCCATCTCGCGGACCTGGGTCTTGTACAGATCTCCGATCGGCAGGAAGTCGCAGCCGGCGTCCCCGAACTTGGTGAAATACCCACAGAGTTGCTCTGACTTGTTCCCGGTCCCGATGACGATTCGATTTTCCGCGTGAGCGAGCTGATACAAGGCGATCATCCGGACGCGCGCCTTCACGTTCCCGAGCCCAATCCGATCCTCCGGTGCAATTCTCAGCTGCCGTGCGAGGGCCTCCACCATCGAACCGATTTCGATCGTGCGGAACCCAATTCCCAACCGTTTCGCCCAGGACGCCGCGTCCTTTTCGTCTTGACTTGGACCAGGCTTCTCAGGCAGGAAAAGGCCGACCACGTTCGCGGGTCCGATCGCGTCCGCGCACAGCTTCGCGACGAGGGAGGAGTCCACGCCGCCGCTCATGCCCAGGACGACGCCCCTGCGGCCGCTCTCCTTGACGTGATGGCGCAGGAAGCTCACAATCACGTCGACGTACGATTCCTGGAACTTCGGACCCAGGAGCACGCAGCGCCGATGCCCAAGGCGGGGATAAAGTTGGCGGGGAGAGGCTTATGTTCCCTGGAGCCGCTCCCGGTGGGTATGAATCCGGACGAGGCCGTCCTCCTGTTCGCGGACGAATACTCTCGGATGGCGGAGGCGTACGATGCGAACGTCGTCCCGCGGTTCGTGCCGTTCTCGGAACGCCTCATTCAGCGGGCGGGACTGAAGCCGCACACGACGGTCCTCGATGTCGGGACGGGCACGGGTTTGGCGGCGTTGTTGGCGGCGAAAGCGGTTGGCGGCACGGGCCTTGTCGTCGGGATCGACCTCGCGGACGGCGCCCTCGCGGTCGCGCAATCGAAGGCGGCCCGCCTCGGGCTCCGGAACGTGCGGTTCGAAATGCTCGACTCCCGGAACATCGTGTACCGGGGCGGCATGTTCGACACGACCCTCACCTCTTTCGCCCTCCCCACGGTGGGCGGCGAGCAGGTGCTCCGCGAGGTCCACCGCGTCCTCAAGGACGGGGCGTCGTTTCACGTCCTCAACTGGGCCGTGCGCGAGCCGGAGGGAGGCTGGGACGCGTTCGACGAGGTCCTCCTCCGGCACCGGACGACGACGCCGTCGGAGACGTTGGCCCGGCTCCGGGAGGCCTCCGACCTCGTCGGGAAGATTCGGGAGGCCGGGGACTTCCGGGACCCGAACGTGCTCACCGCCAAGATGCGGGATGCAGGGTTCGCAAGCGTGCGCGCGGAACGCCACGCGGAACCGGTCACGTTCGCGTCGACCGACGACGTGATTGCCTTCCAGACGTCGTTCGGGTCCGTCGACCACGAACTCGCCGAGATCGACGAGGCCTCGCGGTTCGCGTTCCGGGACGACCTCGAAACGAGGTTTCAGGAATACCGCAAGGACGGGGCGATCCGCCTCCGATGGTCCGTCGTGTTCTGCGAGGCTAGGAAGTAGGCCCCGCCGTTGGCGGCGCTTCCGCCTTCCCCTTCTCTTCCGCGCGCAGGACTCGGCGCGCCATCAGACCGCCGAGCAGCGCGAGCGCGCCGCCCGCGAGGCCCACGGCGCCCGTCCACAAGATGGACCGCGGCGGGTCCGTGCCGGCGGCCGCCGCGGAGGCGATCACAAAGATGCCCGCGAGGATGAGGTGGCGGGTTTTCTCCGGGAAGCCGCGCCACACGTACATGCCGGCCCATATCGCGTACAGACCGGTGATGATGAGGAGGGCGGACCCACCGCACGTCAGGGGGCCCGTGTTCCGGTTGACGACCGTGGCCATGTAGTCCCCGAGGCTCTTCGACTCGAGGGATGCGCTGAGGTAGAACAGGACGGGGATCGCCGCATAGGCGAGGAGGCCGCCGACGACGCCGAACAGGCCCCACCGGACCTTCCCCCGGACGGCGCGGGCCCTGGGCCCCGCGTCCACCGCCTCCCCGACGATCATCGCCCCGAGCGGGGTCTTCCCGAGGAACGCACGCCCGCAACTGTTGCACCGCCCGGAGTCGTCCGGGAAGATGACCGTGTCCGTGCTTCCGCAGGAGGGACACGGCCGCGGTTCCGCCGCCATCGCCGCGGGATTTCCCGCGCGCTATATGGACGTTTGCGCCCGCCGCCGGCGGATAAGGACGAAGCGCTTATCTATCGCGCGCCTTTGAGAGACCGTCCTCCATGGAGCCAATCGTCCGCGCCGTGAACCTCCACAAAGTGTACAACTCGGGGAGCGTGCAGGTGCACGCGCTCCGCGGCGTGGACCTGGAAATCCCGCGCGGGGAGATCGTTGCGATCATGGGCCCCTCGGGGTGCGGCAAGACGACGCTCCTGAACTGTTTGTCCGGACTGGACGACGTCACGGAGGGGGAGGTGTACGTCGACGGCGTCCGCCTCACGGACTTGGGCGACGACCGACGGTCCGAGTACCGCGCCCGCCGGATGGGGTTCGTGTTCCAGTCGTACAACCTGCTGCCGGTCCTCACCGGCCGGGAGAACGTGGAGCTGCCCCTCATCGTCGCGGGCGTCCCGTACCGCCAGGCGCGCGAGGTCGCGATCCGGATGTTGGACCTCGTCGACCTCAAGCCGTTCGCGGACCACAAGCCCGCGGAGCTGAGCGCGGGGCAGCAGCAGCGGGTCGCAATCGCACGGGCGCTCGTGAACAAGCCGGGAATCGTGTGGGCGGACGAGCCCACGGGCAACCTGGACAGCGACACCTCCGCGCAGATCATGGACCTCCTCGTCCGGCTGAACCGAGAGAACGGGCAGACGTTCGTCGTCGTGACCCACGACGTCGGGGTCGCGGACTGGGCCCACCGCATCCTGAAGATGCGGAACGGGCAGATCGTGGAGCAGATCCGCGCGGGCTGAATCCATGCGCGACGTGCTCCTCCCGATCCTCCTCGTCGCGGTCGCGGCGGGCGTCGTCCTCCTGTTGGCGGCGACGAACCCCGTGCTCGCGCGGATGGCCGTGCGGAACGCCCTCCGCCGGCGGTCCCGGCTCCTCATCGTGACGTTCGGACTCCTCGTCGGCACGATGATCATCGCGTCCTCCCTCACGGTCGGCGACACTCTCGAGTTCATCTTCACCGGCGACGCGTACGAGCGGTTCGACGCGATCGACGTCACGGTCGCGCGCGAGGTGAACGGGGAGTTCCTCGACTTCCCGGAGTCGAACTTCCACGCGCTGCGGAACGAGTCCCTCGCCCGCGGGCTCTCGTTCGACGGGATGGCGCCCGTGCTCCTCCGTGTGATGCCCGTGCGGAACGAAGACGCGGTCAAAGGGAATCAGGCGATCACGGTCCTCGGCCTAGCCGACGAATTTGAGGAGGGCTTTGGCTCCCTCGTCACGGCCGACGGGCGCACGGTCTCCACGGCGGACCTCGCGGCGGGATGGGTGTACCTCAACCAGGCGGCGGCGAAGGACCTGAACGCCTCCCTCGACGACAGGCTGACGCTGTTCTTCGGCACGACGAACCAGACCCTCGTGTTCGTCCAGGTGAAGGACATCGCCCGGGACGAGGGCAAGGCGGCGTACGAGCACCTCTCCCTCATCTTCCTCCCGCTCGCGGCGGCCCAGACCGACTTCGACGCGGTCGGGGAGATCAACCTCATCAAGGTGAGCGCGCCCGGGCCCGTCATTGGCGGGGAGGGGCGGAGCGCGGAGATCGCGGACGGACTTCGCAGCATCGTGCTCGACAACCGGTGGCCGCTCGACGTGAGCGAGGTGAAAGCGGACGCCCTCGACACCGCCCAGACGATCGCGGACCAGGCGTCCGAGCTGTTCCTCGTGATGGGCAGCTTCGCGATCACGGCCGGCGTCCTCCTGCTCGTGAACCTGTTCGTGATGCTCGCGGAGGAGCGGAAGGCGGAGATGGGCGTCTCCCGCGCGGTCGGGATGAAACGCCTCCACCTCATGCTCACGTATCTGTTCGAGGGATCCCTGTACGCCGGCCTCGCCGCGTTTGCCGGCGCAATCGCGGGCCTCGGCCTCGGCTGGCTCATGATCCAGATTTTCAACATCGTGTTCGCGGACCAGGACGGGTTCGAGGGCCTCGTGTTCCACGGGGACCCGGGCAGCATCGTCCTCGCCTTCGCGATGGGCGTCCTGATCTCCCTCGCGGCGGTCGTCGTCGCGGCGATGTTCGTCAGCCGGCTGAACATCGTCCGCGCGATCCGGAACCTCCCCGAGCCTCCGGCGGAGCGTCTGTCGAAGGTGCAGCGGTGGCTCGTCTTCCTCACCCTGTTCGGCGGCTCGGTCCTCTTCGTGCGGGGGTTCGGCCTGGTTCGGCCGCCCCTGCCGGCCCTGGACCTGTCGCCGCTCCCCTTGGCGGGGGCCGCCGTCCTGCTCGCCGCGTTCGCGGGGTACCTCGTCTACCGGATTACGGAGCGAGAGGTGGCCGCGCGGGCCGCGTGGCTCCTGCTCGGGGCCGCCCTCGTGGCCGTCGTGTTCGCGGGCGCGTACAACCTGCTCGTCCTGCCGCCAGGCGGCGATGAGTCGATCGGCGCCTACCGGATTGCGAGCGTGCCCTCCCTGTTCCTCGGCTTCGCGACGTTGGCGGCGCGGCGCACGGGTCCCCGGATTCCGTTCACGCTCGCCGGGCTCGGCATCCTGTGGTGGCTCCTTCTGCCGCCCCTCGACCTCATCGACGAGGCGCGGGACGACGTCGCGGTCCTGTTCGTCGAGACCGGGGTCCTGCTCGTCCTCGGCGCGGTCCTCGTGGCGGTGTTCAACACCTCCCCGCTCCTCCGTTCGTTCCTCAACCGCTTCGGACGCAGGGGAAGGCCCGTCGTGCGCGCGGCGGTGTCGTACCCCATGGGGAAGAAGTTCCGCACGGGGATGACCCTCGCGATGTTCGCCCTGACGATCTTCTCGATCACGGTCATCGCGATGGTCCAAGGCATGCAGGCCGCGAGCGTGGACCGGTTCATCGAGGGGCAGTCGGGCGGTTACCAGATCGTCGCGTACGCGGCGGGCTACGTGCCCATCGACAACTTCACGGAGCTCCTGGAGGCGAACGTTTCCCCCGACTACTTCGTCGACGGATGGAACGGGACCGCCAGCGCGAGCGTCCTCTCCGTCAACGTGAACAAATCCGGGGACGCGAACACGCGCGGCTACACGTTATGGGGCGTGGACAACTTCCTCATCGAGCGGAATACGTACGGGTTCTACTCCCATCTGCCGAGCATCACGTACTCGGACGCGGACGGGACCCATACCCTCCCGCTGAACGCGCGCGAGGACGTGTGGCGAGCCTTGCGCCTGAATCGATCCTACGCGGTCGTCGACCGGAGCGCGGCGGGCGCGGACCAGTTCACGCCGGACTTCGGACAGCTCCGGATGAACTTGGGCGACCACATCTTCGCCGGGGACGGCGAGGGCAACGTCCGCGAGTTCGTGATCCTGGGCATCCTGGAACAGTCCCTCCAGTTCACGCGGGGCATTTTCGTGGATCGCGAGACCGTCCTCGAGACGTACGACCTGAACGTGACCCGGACCGCGTATTTCTTCCAGTTGAACCCCGGCGTGGACGGGAACGCCGTCCGGGAGGAGCTCGAGCGGACGTTCTTCCGGTACGGCCTCGTGACGCTGGACATCCGGGAGGAGATCGAGACGCAGTTCGAAGCGTCGGACCGCGTGCTGCTCCTCATGCAGGCCTATCTCGCGCTCGGCCTCCTCGTCGGAATCACGGGGCTTGGGGTGATCACGATCCGCGCGGTCGTCGAACGCCGCCAGGAGATTGGGGCCTTGCGCGCGCTCGGATTTACACGACGGATGGTGCGTAACGTCTTCCTGCTCGAAATCGCGCTCGTCGCGTTCCTCGGCATCGCGATCGGGATGGGGCTGGGCATCGTGCTCGCGTACAACGTGTATCGCGTTTACTTCGCGAGCATCGCCGTGTTCACGATCCCCGTGCTCCATTTGGCGGCGGTCGCCGCCATCGGGCTCGTCGCTACGCTCCTCGCGACCGCCGGCCC
>JACQPO010000100.1 GCA_016207545.1 Methanobacteriota archaeon
GTACATTACTGTAGCATCAATCCTCTTCCTCGTCACCGGCATTTCCTTGCCCATCTTCAACTCCTACACAGTGCTCTATGTCCTAGAGAATCAGCGCCTGCCCGTCATTTTCGGATTTGGTACGGACTCACATCTCCTACCAAGTGGGAGCCTTGGCCTGGATGCTATCGTGGGTTTCAGACTTCTCTTCGCATTCGTAAGCGCGCTGGAGATCCTGGTAGGTTATTGGCTCTGGAGATCGCTCAAGAAGGGAGGAAAGCTGGCGGTCGTCCTCTTTCCTTTGAGCATGTTCTTCTATGTCGGTTTTGGTCTGCCGGGGCCGGTGATCATAGGCCCGTTGCGATTGCTTCTGATCGCTTCCGGGTGGAAAGCTCTCCACTAGGTGTGGATCGACGCGCCCTGAGGTCAGACAATGAAAACCAGTTCAATGGAATGGCATGCCCTCCCGGACAAGGTCGTTGATGCACAGGTACACCCTTAACAGGATCCCGGGGGTCCCTGCCCCGATTTTTCCCTCCGCGACCGCGAACGCAGCGTTCAACCACTGATACCGAGGGTCGGAGGCTTGAAAGGTGAATGGCGAGAGGAGGGCACGCCTGACGCCAGGCAAGTCGCTCGGGGTGCTCAGACCTCCGAACCTCACGAGGACTTTCGCGCCGTCCTCCGTGGCGATGTACCCTTGGGCGTCGAGGACGTACACACCATCTTCCCGGAGGCGCAGGTAGTCCGTGGCGTGGATCGCGCCTCGCAAGCGGTCCCCTGACACGGTCCCCTCCGCCGCCACATAGGCCTCCCCCTCCTTGCTGCCACTCGGCTGGACCACGACGCTTTCCCCGACGAACTGCATGTTAACGTCGCACAGGTGCTCTAGCTTCATCCGCTTCCTCCCCGCCTCGCCATGGAGAGGCATCGTATTTATACGCACGGGCCACGGCCCGATTGCCTGGACGGCGCGGCCCAGCTAGCGAGGCTTTGCGCCAAAGTTTAGGATTGCCGCCGCCGTCGCCTTGATTCCCCTTCGCGCATCCTCGAGGCGGATGTTCTCGTTCGGCGCGTGGATTCGGCCGCCGGTCCAGCCAACGCCGAGGCCCGAAACGGCCGGGGTTCCGACGCGGGTGAAGTACCAAGTCGCGGACGACCCCGCGCGAAAGATCTCCGCGTGCGTGGAGGGATCCGAGTGACCGCGGGGGACCCGCGGAGCAACCGTTCGCAGGGAGCGAAGAGGCCTTGTACGCGGCGGTCTCGGCGGCGGTCCGCGTCGAGGGTCCGACCACGGAGATCATCGCGGAGATCGATTTCGATCCGGACGCGCTGAACCCGCGGAGTGCGGGCCGGTGGGTCACCGTGTACATCGAGCTGCCCGCGGGCCACGACCCGGCGGACATCGACGCGAGCGCGATCCGGCTCGACGACGCCCTCGCGCCGGTCCTCGACCCGCGGTACGGGTTCGTCCGCGACCCCGCGGGATACCTCGTGGACCACGACAGGGACGGCGTCCTCGAGCGGATGGTGAAGTTCGACCGCGCGGCGGTCATCACGCTCCTTCCGGTGGGCACGAACCCCGTCCGGGTCACGGGGGAGCTTTCGGACGGTCTGTCCTTCTCCGGCTGGAGCGACCCCGTTCGCGTGTTGGCGCAGCCTCCCTAGCCAGGTTCCAGTCTACTCGTGTCCAATCGGACTACCGAGTGTCCCCATGACACCGCTCTCTCTGTGGCCCTACGGACAGCGGTAAGTCCAAGAGCGCGCTCAGGCGCTTGCCCCGACCCACGGCTTCGGGATCAGCAAGTGGGGTGCCGCGCCTCACGGCACGCGGGGAGTCCGCTTCCGGTTCCCGAACGTCGTCAGCACGGATCGAAGTTCCGCGAGAAGGGCGAGGGTCGCTTCCTTTTCCCGCTCCGCGTACGCGATCACGTCCCCGTACCGACCTTGGCGGTACAGCGAGGGCACCTCCGAGCTCGCCCCCTTCTCCACGAACGTGTTGATCCCGGAGCCCTCGAACCTGCCCGCGTTCATGAGCACGAGGACGGAGTTCAGGTCGAGCATCGGCTTGTTGTACCAGAAGCGGCGCATCTCCGCCGGCGTCCAGTCCCGGAGCTTGTGGTGCTGCCCCCGCTCCATGAGGAACGTGAGGTCGAACCGCAGGCGGTTGCCCACGGGGACGAAGTCCCACGTCGGGTCCATGACGCCCTTCTGGAGGATCGTGCGCAGGATCTCCTTCTCGCCCCACTCCCACTCCGTGAGCACGGTGAAGTTCCCCATCGGCCGGAGGTCGTCCCCGAGCGGCTGGAACTGGATCGTGATGACGCGGTCCTGCTGGGGGTCCTCCCCCTCCGTCTCCACGTCGAAGTAGAAGAGCACGCGGAGCGAACGGAGGCATGAATTATGTAGCTTGCGGGGGGGCGGGCGACGGCGCCTTCCGCTTCACGGTGAGCACGGTGCCGTCCTTGGCGGCGATGACGACCCGCTCGCCCTTCGCGATGTCCTCCGGCGACGTCGCGAGCCACATCTCCCCCTCGAACAGCACGTACCCGCGGCCGTTCGCCGGGATCGGATCGACCGCCTCCGCCTCCTCGCCGAGGATGACCCCGATGACGGGCTTCCGCTTCCGAAGCACGAGCACCTTGTACATCGCGAACAGGAGGAACGCGCCGAACAGCGCGGTGGGCGTGAGGAGCGCGGCGAGGATGACGAGCTGCGCCTCTGGCGGCAGGAGGAAGTCCGGCGGTGCGACGGGCGCGAGGAAGATCGTGCCGATCACGACGCACACGATGCCCGCGCCGCCGAAGACCCCGAAGCCTGGCGTGAACACCTCGACGATGAGCAGGACGATGCCGAGGCCGAGGAGGAAGATCGCGACGACGTTAACGGCGAAGCCGAGCCCGAGAATCGCGAGCGCAATCATGACGATGCCCGCGATCTCCGCGCCGTGCCCGGGTGCGGACACCCCGAAGATGATCGCGTAGATGCCCAGGATCAGGAGAAGGCCGGAGACAATCGGGTTCGCAATGATCGCGAGGAACGCGACGCCGACGGGCGGCTCGAACGTCACGATCGGAGCGCCCGCGAGGTCCAGCACGGCGCCCTTGTTGACCGTCGTGCGGCCGTCCGCCTGCTCGAGGAGGTCCGCGAGGGTGTCTGCGACAAGCTCCGTCGCGCCCGCCGCGACCGCCTCCTCCGCGTTCAGGTTGAGGTTCTGCTCGACGAACGCGCGCGCGAGGCTTTCGTTTCGCCCGTTGAGCCGAAGGTGCTCTTCCAAGCTTCCCACGATGGCCTCGATGAACTTGGAGTCTGTCACGGGCTCCCCGGATACGGTCACCGGCTGCACGGAACCGATCGTCGTGAACGGGGCCATCGCCGCCAAATCCGTGGACACGAGGAGGATCGTGCCCGCGCTCCACGCGCTCACCCCGGAAGGCGCGACCCACCCGATGACGGGGACGGAGGTGGCCAAGAACAACCGCTGAATCGCCAATGTTTCCTGGAGGCCTCCGCCCGGCGTGTCCAGCCGGACGACGATCGCCCGCGCGTTCCGGCCTTCGGCGACTTCGATGGCGGCCTTCACGTACTCGATGGTCGCCCGCGTGATCTCGCCCTCAATCTCCGCGACGAGCACAGGGCCAGACTGGGCCGCGGCCACGGGTACGAAGAGCGAGACGATGAGCGCCAGGAACAGGAGCGGGACGAGCCGCCGCATCGCCGCCTATTTCTCCTTCTTGCCGGCCTTCTCCAGCGCGCTCGTGAGGGCCGCGATCTCCCCCGTGTTCGTGGCCAAGGATTGGGTGACCACGATGAGGTTCTTCTCCCGTGCGATCTCCGCGAGGGTCTGGAGCTCCCGGAGCTTCATCGCCCCCGGAGCCCCCTGGTACAGCTGCGCGGCGTCGAGCATCTTCTGCGCGGCCTGGAACTCGCCCTCCGCCATGATCACCCGGGACCGGCGCTCCCGCTCCGCCTCCGCCTGCTTCGCGATCGCGCGCACCATGCCCTCGGGCAGGGCCACGTCGCGGATCGTGACCGAGGACACCTTGACGCCCCACGGGTCCGTCGCGATGTCGAGCAACTCTTGGATCCGCTTGTTCAGCTCATCCCGTCGGCTCAGCAGGTCGTCGAGCTCGACCTGTCCCAGCACGTCCCGGAGCGTCGTCTGGGCGAGCAGGTTCGTCGCGAGCATGAAGTTCTGCACCTTGATCACGGCCTTCTCCGGGTCGAACACGCGGTAGTAGACGACGGCGTCGACCTCCACGCTCACGTTGTCCCGCGTGACGATGCGCTGCTTTGGCACGTCGATCGCGAGCACCCGCAGGTCGACGAGGACGGTCTTGTCGACGATGGGGATGATGAGGACGAGCCCCGGGCCCTTGATCCCCGCATACCGGCCGAGCCGGAAGATGACGCGTCGCTCGTACTCCCGGACGACCTTGATCGCGGAGCCGAGGAAGATGAGAAGGAACAGGATGACGAAGATCAGGATGACGGTTTCGTGTGCAGCCATGGAACCTCCTCCGCGCCACGCGATAGCGCAAGGCAGTAAAGACCTTTGGATGGGGACTCCCAGGGAACGCCTTCCGCGGTGCCCCGAAGCCTTTTATCGCGTTCCGCCTTCCGCGGGGCGGGGCGAACGGATTGCGCGTGGGCATCGTGGGAATCGGCATCGTCCCGTTCCGACCCGCGACCCCGGAGTACAGCTGGAAGGAAATCATGTACGAGGCCGCCAGCCGCGCGTACGCGGACGCCGGCGTGGACCCGCGGGAGGACGTGGGCTCCTTCATCACGTGCGCGGAGGACTATTGGGAGGGCTTCGGGATTTTCGACGAGTTCA
>JACQPO010000101.1 GCA_016207545.1 Methanobacteriota archaeon
CGGCGTATCCGCGCCCCGCGCACAGGTCGACGGCCGCCCGGACCTGTTCCTCGTCCCCGGGGTACACCACGAGGTCCGGCGCCGCGGGCACCTGTCGGAGCCGCAGCCTCATCAGGTCCCGGTAGGACTTGCCGAACGCGTGGCTCAGGCGGTCGTCGTGGCTCCCGCCAATCCCGGACTCCCCGAGGAGCGTGCGGAACGCCGCCACGTCCGCCGTATTCAGGCGGCTCGGGGGAAGCGGGACGTCGCCCTGCGCCGGGACGGGGAGCGGATCAACCGACTCCGGCAACTCGAGGACTCGGCGCAAGTACGCGTGGAGCGCGGGCCTCGACTCCAAGGGGAAGGACCGGGTCTCGGATCCCCACCCCCACCACTTCCCGCCCGCCGCCATCCGGGGCGCCATCCCCCGGGGCGGTTTGAAACTGCCGCCCGTCCTCCGGAGGCGCGAGCCACGGCGGCGGCACGGTCCGCAGTTGCACGACGACCGGACGGTGGTCCGAGGCGAGGCGCGCGAGGGCGGTGCCGGGGACCTGCACGGCCCCGATCTCGACGCCCGCGGTGAAGAACACGTAGTCGATCCGTCGGTCCGGCGCGGCCGCGGGCCACGTGAAACCCGCAGGGTCCATCTTGTCCGTCCCCGCCGCGGTCCACACGTCGGCCAGCAATCCCGCCTTGAAGGATTCGTACACGGTGTCCGCAACCGTGGCGCCCGGGCAAAGGCCGTTCGGACACGAGTTGAGGTCGCCCAAGACGATCGTACGCCCGGGCACCTGGGAGAGCCGCTCGAGCAGGAAGGCCGCCTGCGCCTCCCGCTCCTCCCGCGGCAGCCCGAAGTGGACCGCGACGACGGTCACGGTCTCCGCGCCGATCCGCAGCTCCGCTTGCACGGCGACCCGCTGGACCTCGACGCTCGGGAGGTCGACGACCTCCCACGTGACGATCGGGAACCGGGACAGGAGGCCCACGCCGAACGTCTGCCTGCTCGTCGGTGGCCCATACGCCTCGTCGTATCCGAGGCCCACGGACAGCCAACGGATGGAGTCGACGTTCGCGCTCGTGATTCGGGCGGTGTCGCTCTCCTGCAACGCGACGAGGTCCGCGTCCGCGGCGGCCACGACGTCCCGAATCCGCCCGAGGTCGAGGATCCCGTCGCTCCCGAACCCCTGGTGGATGTTGTACGTCATCACCGTGAACGCCTCGGTGCCCGTGGGCGGGGCAGGTGAGGCGAGCAGGCGGGCGCCGAGACCGCCGAGGAGGAACATGACGACGACCACGAGGGTGAGCGCGATCGCGGCGTCGCTCGGGCCCCCGGCGTGCTTCAATCCGTGGCGGCGGGACCGTTGGGCGTACAGAATCGCGGGAATCGCGAGGGCGACCGTCGCGAGGAGGAGGAACCACGGGAGGTGCCCCTCCCACAGGCTCCGGCCGGGGACGAACGCGTACACGAGGGAGAACACAAAGGCGATGAGGTACAGGATGAGGACGAGCCCGGAGAGGCCGAGCGCGAGGCCCGCCGCGCGGAGGGACGGCGCGCGCCGGAGGTAGCCGAACAGGAGCGCGAAGTCCGCGACGATGACGAACTGGGCGATCCCGATCAGGAGGGGGAGGAACGGGCTCCGCAACCACACGAGGTCCACGGCCGCGAGGGCGACGAGGGCGTTCCCCCCGAGCGTCAGGTGCGCGGTCGGGTGGGCGCCCCGGAGGACGACGAAGATCCCGAACCCGAGGCCGGCCAGCACGGCCGCGGTCATCAGGAACAGGTTCGCCTCCGCGAACCGCGCGAGCACGGCGGGATACGCGAGGATCGTAAGCTGGAGGCCCCACGCGGCCCCGAGGCCCAGGCCGATCCCCGCCGCCCGGACGACCCCCCGGCGGCCGAGGGGCTTTGGGGGCGGGAGCACGGTCGGGTTGTGGCGGACCTCGAGGTACAGGGCGAGGATTCCGAACGCTGCGAGCACGATCGTGACGAGGAGGGGCAGCAGGTCCCACCGCGCGATGGGGTCCGCGCTCAGGAACAGGGAGCGAGCGGTCCCGTCCGCTGCGAAGCCCAGGGCGACCCCCGACGCGTCCAGGTTCGGGGCCGCGTCCCGGAGCCCCCGGAGGAGGTGCGCGGGCAGGTACAGGAGGTACGTGCCCACCGCCAGGCCGCCGAAGACGAGCTGGAAGTCCACCCCCAGCGGCAGGACGACGAGGACCCGGAGGACGGCGAGGGCGATCGCGAGGGGGAGGAGGACCCGGTCCGGGTGTTCAACCCGCAGGAGGAGGTACGCGAGCGGGGCGAGGAACACGAGGATGATGAGGATGCTCGGCCCGATCGCGAGGGTGTCGATGTTCTTCGCGTAAATCGCCGGGACGAACCGGTGGAAGGACTCCACGAAGAACAGCGTGAGGGTCGCTAGGGCTACGACCCTCCAACCCCCTCGTCGCACCGGCACCCAGAGGTCGAGGAGCGCACATAAGAGTTGCGCCAGGGACCCCCTCCCGCGTGCCGTGTTCCCCCGCCCGGCGGACCCCGTCCCGGGGCTCCCTACGGCGCGTCCGTGGGGTCCCAGGCGACGTGCAGCCCCTCGCCGAGCGCGTCGAGGACCCCCAGGTCCTCCGGGGCGAGGGCGAAGTCGAACACGTCCGCGTTCTCGCGGATCCGCTCCGGCCGCGACGACTTGGGGATCTCCAGGAACCCGTGCTCGAGGCCCCATCGGATCAGGACCTGCGCGGCCGTCTTCCGGTACTTCGCGGCGATCCGGACGAGCCGGGGATCCTTGAGCCGCCGACCGCGCGTGAGGGGGCTGTACGCCTCGACTTGGATGGCGCGCTCCTGGCAGTACCTGACGAGGTCCCGAGGGTACAGGAAGGGGCTCAGCTCGAACTGGTTCACGGCGGGGACGTGCGGGTCCGTGTTCCGGAGCTCCTCGAGGTGACGGACCGTGTAGTTGCTCACCCCGATCGCCCGGCACTTCCCCTGCGCTTGGAGCCGGACGAGCGCCTGCCACGTCGCGAGGCGCTTCCCCGCCACGGGCCAGTGGATCAGGTAGAGGTCCACGTACGCCATCCCGAGGCGCTTCAGGCTCGCCTCGCACGCGTGGACCGTGGACTCGTACCCCTGCTCCGTGTTCCACACCTTCGTCGTGACGAACACGTCCTCCCGCGGCACCCCGCTCTCCCGCACCGCGAGGCCGACCTCCCGCTCGTTCCCGTACATGCTCGCGGTGTCGATGAGTCGATACCCCTGCTCGAGCGCGAGCCGGACCGCGCGCTCGCACTCCTTCCCGTGCATCTGCCACACCCCGAGGCCCAGCAGGGGCATCTCGACGCCGTTGTTCAACCGGACGCGGGAGTCGGTCTGCAGGGACATCCGGACGGCCACCGTTTCGATGGGACTTGAACCTTGGCCGCGAACCCTGCGACGCGGGCAATACCATTAAACGAGGAGCGCCTTTCCGGGCGCGGGGGAGACACATGTCTGAGTACGAGGCGCTCGCGAAGACCGTCATCAAGCGGACCCTGCGCATCAAGCCGAAGGAAAACGTGATCGTGGAGACCTGGAACCACGGGCTTCCGATCGCGAGCGAATTCGTGTACCAGCTCCGCGCGGTGGGCGCGCGACCGATGCTCATGGTCGAGGACGAGGACACGTTCTGGCGGTCCGTCTCCACCCTGCCGAAGAACAAGCTCGGCCACGTCGGGGACCACGAGTGGGGCGCGATGGCGAGGGCGGACGCGTACATCTTCATCACGGGCCCTGGCGACATCCGGAAAATCCGCGAGCTCGGGATCGACAAGTACAACGCGGCGATCGGGTACAACGAAGAGTGGTACCGCCGCGCGAAGAGGTACCGAATCCGCGGCGCCCGGATCGCGCTGGGGTACGTCTCCGCCGGGCGTGCGGCGGCCTACGGGTTCGACCTTGCCGCGTGGCGGCGGATGGTCCTCGAGGCGAGCTCCGTGGACCCGCAGACGATGGCAAGGGCGGGTCGAACGGTGCAGGCGGCGTTTTCCCGGAAGGCGCACGTGGAGCTCGCGGCCCCGAACGGCACCCATTTCGAGTGCGAGCTGCTCGGACGGAAGGCGAGCTTGGATGTGGGCGTGCTCACGGAGGACCACCTGGACCGCGGCGAGAACATGGTGAACATCCCGGCGGGGGAGGCGTACGTGTGCCCGGGCGAGAAGAGCGGCGACGGCACGATTCGCTTCGACCGGCCCGTGCCGTACCTCGGCCGATGGATCAAGGGCCCCACGTTCGCGTTCGACGGCGGGCGGCTCGCGAAATGGTCCGCGGTCGAAGGGGAAGAGTTCCTGCGCCCGAGCTGGGAGAAGGCGAAGGGCGACAAGGACCGGATCGCCTACCTCCAGGTCGGGCTGAACCCCAACGCGCGGGCGGGCTTCTTGCAGGACGCGATCGTCGCGGGGAACGTCTACGTCGCGATCGGGGACAACTCCGAGAGCGGCGGGAAGAACAAGACGAGCTTCTTCCTCGGCTCCTCGATCACGGGCGCGACGCTCACCGTGAACGGGAAGACGATCGTCGAGGACGGACGCATCGTCGCGTGAGCCTACGAGAGCAGTTCGATCCAGATCCCGTCGGGGTCCTTCGCGTAGACCTCCGTCCCCTTCGACTGCGCCGGAGAGACGGCGACGGTCGCGCCTTTCGCGAGAAGATCGCGGTACGCCTTCCCCACGTCGTCCACGACGAACGCGAGGTGGTCGAGCTCCTCGCCCTTCCGATACGGGGTGTAGAACCGGCTCCCCTTCGGGTACCAGTTCAGTTCGAGCTTGTGGCGGGAACCGGGTTGTCGCAGGTGTACGTACTTGCCGCCGTGGGACATCGTCCCCTGGGAGACGACCTGAAACCCGAGGACCTTCGTGTAGAACTCGATCGACCGCCTCAGGTTCCGGACGCGGATGCCCGTGTAGTAGAATCGGTACTTCATGGGGACGGCATGCGCGGGCCCACGGATGGATTTGCTCCCGTCGTTCGGCGGCCCGGTACCCTTACTCCTTCGCCCCGTGGCGGCGGAGCATCTCCGCGACCTCGTGATGCCCCTTTTCCACGGCCGTGGACAAGGGCGTCCTCCCGTCCTTCGTGCGGAGGTTGACGTCCGCCCCCGCCTCGAGGAGCACCTTCACGATCTCCGGGTTCCCGCCTGCGGCGGCGGTGACCAAGACCGCGGCCTGCCCGTCCTCGTACCGGTGGTTCACGTTCGCGCCCGCGCGGACGAGGATCCTCACGACCTCCGTGTGGTCCTCGGAGACCGCGCCCGTGAGGGCGGTGAATCCCAACCCCGGCGCAGCGAAGTTCACATCCGCACGCTTCGAGAGCAGGAACTTCACGACCTCCGCTCGCCCGGCGTACGCCGCCAATCCGAGGGGCGGGAATCCGTCCGGCGAGGACGCATCGTTCGCGAGCTTCGGGTCCGCCTCCACGAGTTCTTTCACACGCCGAAGGTCGCCCGCCAGCGCGGCCTCGTGCACGGTCATCGTGGGCTTGTGCTCGAGGATCGCGTTCAGCACGTCGTACTTCCCGTAGTACGCTGCGACGGTCACGGGCGAGAATCCGCGCTCCGTCTTCGCGTTCACTAGGGCGCGGTCTTTCGCGAGCATTTCCCTGACCTTCGTGGCGTCCCCCGCCCGCACAGCGTCGAAGAACTCCTTCCGGTCGGGCACGACCCCCGGAAGGCGGGTGTGCTATAACAAGGTCACGCGTACGTCGGGTTGGCCCGGCCCTTCCGACCCGCATTCCCGGCCGGACGGGATCCCATCCGTTTCCTCCGCACCTCGCCATCTTACATACCGCACCCTTATGTGCGGGCAATGGGGTGCAGGGCCCGGATTCCATGGAGCGGGAGGAGTGGGAGCCGGAGTTCCCGTGGAAGCGGACCGTGCACGCGGCGACGAGCGGCGTCCGGTGGCGGATCTACGCCTCCATCCTGATTCCCGTCGCGTGGAGCATCCTGATGCTCGTGTACGCGATCCTCTGGTCCGGCGGGCTCACCCTGTTCCAGAACTTCGTCGTCTTCGTCACCTCCCTCGTCAGCGTCGTCGCAATCGTGGGCCTCCTGTGGATCTCCATGGGCTTTCGGTTCGCGCGCGGGCTGTAGGTCACAAGGCCCGGCCGCGGCCCGCGAGGAACGCCTCGATCGCTTCCACCGCCTTCCCAGGCCCATAGTCCTTTGGCGGCGGTCGCGACTGCGCGAGCTTGACAGGGATGAGCTCCCGCAACCGGAACGCGTCGTCAAACGTGTAGGAGAGACCGGCGTCGCGCAGGTTGCGCACCGCCTCCGGATGGCCCCTTGGCGGAATCGCAATCACGGGCGTACCCGCGGCGAGCGCCTCGACCATCGTGCCTTTCCCCGCGAGGGTGATCACGAGGTCCGCCGCCAACACGTAGTCCTGCAGGTTCGGCACGAAACCCTTCCAGTACACGCCCTCCTCTTTCGGCGCGGGCAACTTGGGCCCCGTGACAACAATCATTTGCGCATCCGGCAACGCTAGCTCGCGAAACGCGCGAATCGCCGTGTGGATTAGGAAACCGCCAACGGAGGTGCCGCCGGGGGCGACGAGGATCGTTTTCTTCAGGAACACGAGGTCCTCGCGCAACGTCTCGCGCGGCGCGGAGAACGGGCGGACGATCGGGCCCACGTACGTCGCGTTCGGAAGATCGACTCCCGGCTCCAACGCGAGGACGAGGGCGTTCTTCCGCGACAAGAGCGACCGCATCCACCAACGCCCGTACGCTTCGATTGCACGAACTGCGAGTCCACCGCCGAAGGATTGGCCGATGGAATGGACGAACACAATGGTTGGGACGTCGCGCCGGACCGCGAGGCGCACGGAGGCCATCTCGCCATCCGAAATCAGGAAACGGAACGTGTCCCAATCCGCCTCCCGGCGCAGGAACCGCGTCGCGAACCGCAAGTACTTCGCATACTCCCCGTACCAACGGGCCATCGAGTGAATGCGTCCCTCCGCGTGGAACCACTCCGGTGTGGGCGGTAAGGGCATCGCGTCGAACCCTTGGGCGACCGCCAGGTCGAGGGCGGGCGAGCCGGCGAGGAAGAACAGGTACAGGTCCGGGTGGCGGCGCTGAAGTTCGCGGGAAACCGCGATGGCGCGGGCCGCGTGTCCGAGCCCGAGGGAATTCACCGCCACGTAGCCCGCGACGCCGCGCACGAGCGGGGAACGGGCCTCAGGCTATGAAGGTGGGACTCACGCCCGAATGTCGTACGCGATCGGGTACGTGATCCGCTTGTTGAACGCCTCAAGCGTCTCCGGCCGGTCGGGGTCGAAACCGCCCTCGACGATGGCACCCATCTTTCGGAAGAACTCCTTGACCTTCGGGTCTCGCTCCATGATCTCTGCCATCGGCACGGGCTTGGCGCCCTCCGGGAACTCGACGACGCGGATCATGCGACCCTCCTTGAGGAACAAGGTGTTTCGCGTCGCGCCCATCATCTTCGCGAACGCGCGGCCCGATTCCGGGTTGTTCAGCAACGCCTCGAACTCCTTTTCCTTCCCGGGCTTGGCCCGGAACGTGAATGCGACGAGCACGGGAATCACGCGCTCCGATGTACGTGAGCTACTTGAGGGTGACGCTCCGGAACGCACGAGGCCTATGGGAACGGGCTCGCGGTGATCGACATCGCCGGCGGCAGGTTCTCCGCGATCATGTCCCAGTGCTCTCCGGCGTCGCGGGAGCAGAACACCTGCCCGTTCTCCGTCGCGACGTACACGCCGAGCGGGTCCTCCGCGTCCGTCGCAACGCCCTCGCGGAGGATCGTGAGGTGCGCGGGCTTCGGGAGGCCGTTCGTGAGCCGCTGCCACCGCCGCCCCGCGTCGCGCGTCCGGTACACGGCCATCTCCCCGAGGGTCGTCCGGTCCCCGTCGCTCTTCAGCGGCACGACGTACGCATTCCCGCCGTCC
>JACQPO010000103.1 GCA_016207545.1 Methanobacteriota archaeon
CTCCATCCGGGGGTCCCTCGAACCCGGCGGGGGCGCCCCAGTCGTCGTGGACGGGGAAGTGCTCGGGTACGCCATGCGAACGTCCCAATCCACGAAACCGCTCTTCGTATCCACGGGACATCGCGTCGCGACGCGAACCGCCGTCCGCATCGTCCGCGCGTTGTGCCGCACGCGACAACCGGAGCCGTTGCGAATCGCGCACGTGCTCGCGACGGAAATGAAAAGAAGGCAAAGGAAAAAGGTTCAAGAGGGTTTGAAACTCGCTCCCTTCCCCAGGAGCGAACGGCCCAAAGCGAAGGGGAGAGGCGCTTAGCGCTTCTTCTTCTTGCCCTTCTTCTTTTTCGCCAAGGGGTTCCTCCGTGTTATGGGTATGATGAATCGCGACTTAAACGTTTCTTCACGCGAAATTTTCTGCACGCGCGACAAAAATACGACGCAAACTTCGCGGAGAGTTGCGCAACGCACCGCGGAGAACCATTAAACGGCGCGGAACGCTTCCGCCCAACGTGCGCGTTCTCGTCTTCGGCGCCGGCGCGATCGGAAGTTTGCTCGGAGGAATTCTCTCCAGAGAACACGACGTGACTCTCGTCGGTCGCGCCGCGCACGTCGAGGCGATTCATCGCCGCGGACTCCGAATCTCAGGACACACGACGTTGCTCGCGAAGCCGACCGCGACGACGACGGTCCCGCAAGGACCGTTCGACCTTGTGCTCGTGACGACAAAAGCGTACGACACCGCGTCCGCGGTCGAAGCGCTTCGTCCGTTTTGGCGGCAGAGCGTGTTCGTGACGTTGCAGAACGGCCTCGGCAACGCGGAACGCATCGCGAGCGCCGCGGATCACGTGTTGGCGGGGACCACGACCCACGGCGTGACGTTCGTCGCGCCGGGCGAGATCGTGCACGCGGGCCGCGGGGATACGCGCGTCGGTCCGTGGCAGGGCACAACATGGGACGACGCGCAACGCGTGGCGGGAGCGCTCACCGCCGCGGGCCTACCGACGACCGTCACCGCGAACGTGCGGCGGGAGGTGTGGGGGAAGGTCGTCGTGAACGCGGCGATCAACCCCCTCACCGCGGTCCTACGTCGCCCGAACGGCGCCCTCGCCGAGGCGGACGACCTGCGGCGGTTGCTCGGCCGCGTCGCCCGCGAGGGGGTCGCGGCCGCCGGTGCGGCAGGGGTCGACCTGGACCCGGACGAGCTCGCGGGGAAGGCCGCCGAGGTCGCGAGCCGGACCGCGGAGAACCGGTCGAGCATGTTGCAGGACGTGGAGCGGGGCCGGCGGACGGAGATCGAGGCGATCGTCGGCGAACTGCTCCGGGTTGCGGACGAGAAGGGGGTCCCGACCCCGTACCTCCGGACCCTGTTCGTCCTCGTCCGTGGCCTCGAGCGGGCCGTCCCCCGATAGGGAGACGGGGCCGGAAGGTATTTAAATAGTGCTTTAAATCTGGACCCCGACGCGGGGGGGAGCCAGGCGGGCTTGGCCCTGCGGCGGGAGGAATCCCAACATGGCGAAAATCAAGATTGAAAACGTGGTCGCGTCGACGTCCCTCGGCGGCGAACTGGACCTCCAGGCGATTGCGCTCGCCCTCGGCGGCGCGGAGTACGAGCCGGAGCAGTTTCCCGGCCTCATCTACCGCCTGAAGGAGCCCAAGACCGCGACCCTCCTGTTCCGGAGCGGGAAGGTCGTCTGCACGGGGGCGAAGTCCCTCGAGCACGTGAAGACCGCGATCGACACGGTCGCGAGGCAGATTGAGGCTGCGGGGATCCCGATTAAGAAGAACCCGGAGATCGAGGTCCAGAACATCGTCGCGTCCTCGGACCTCGGCACGGAGATCAACCTGAACGCGATCGCGATCTCGCTCGGCCTGGAGAAGGTCGAGTACGAGCCGGAGCAGTTCCCCGGCCTCGTGTACCGGATCGACGACCCGAAGGTCGTCGTCCTCCTGTTCGGGAGCGGGAAGCTCGTCTGCACGGGGGCCCGGAAGCCCCAGGACGTGGAGAAGGCCGTCGAGCGGATCACGCAGGAACTGAAGGCCGCCGGGTTGCTCCGCTAGGATGCCGATCTTCGACAACCATTTCCACCTCGACCCCCGCGGGTTGTACCTCGACGCCGCCAGGATGTTCGCGAAGGCGGGCGGCACCCATGTGATGCTGACCCATCTCCCGTACGACGACATCCCCATCGTCTCGGGGGATGATTACGGGGTTGCGTTCGAGCGGACCCTGAAGACCGCAGACCTCGTCCGGGAGCAGGTGGGGGTGAAGGTGTTCGTGGCGGTCGGGCCGTACCCCGCCGACCTCCTCCGGTTGGACGAGAAGCTCGGCTTGGCGGCGGGGGTCGCGGCGATGAAGCGGGGGATGGACCTCGCGGCCACGCTCGTGCGGGAGGGGAGGGCGACCGCCCTCGGGGAGATCGGACGCCCGCACTTTCGCGTGGCCTCGGACTTGTGGCAGGCATCGAACGGGATTCTGCAGTACGGGATGGAGCTGGCGCGCGACGTCGGATGCGCGGTCGTGCTCCACACGGAGGACCCCACCCCGGAGACGTTCGCGGAGTTCGCGCGGATGGCGGACGCCGCAGGCCTTCCCCGGGGAAAGGTCGTGAAACACCATGCGCCGCCGCTCGTCCTGCCCACGGAGACGCACGGCATCATCCCGAGCGTGCTCGCGCGGGAAGACCATCTTCGCGAGGCGATCCGGAAGGGCGGGCCGTTCCTCATGGAGACGGACTACATCGACGATCCCCGACGGCCCGGAGCCGTCCTCGGCCCCGCGACGGTGCCTCGGAAGACCGCGCGCCTCCTGTCCGCGGGCGTCCTGACTGCGGAGGAAGCCGCCAGGATCCACGAGGAGCTGCCGTCGAAGACGTACGGAATCCAGATCGCGTGACTTATCGCCGGATTTCGAACGTGCGGAACCCCCCCGTCGCCTCCGCCCACGCGACTTCCACGTCCGCCACGCGCGCGTGCGGCTGGGATGTGCGGTTCCACGCAATCGCCTCCTCCACGGCCTCCTTCTCCCCTTCGAACACGGCCTCGACGGATCCGTCATATCGGTTCCGCACCCAACCCGTGAGGCCGAGTTCGAGCGCCCGCTCCCGGCAATTGGCGCGGAAGAACACGCCTTGCACGTGTCCGCGGAAAACGACGTGCGCCCGCGCGCGCATCGAGGGACGGAACCGGGCCGGACACTAAAACTTTATAGCGTTCCCCCGTTAGGGCGCGCACTGCGCCAACGCTCGGAAGCACATCGATGCCGAAAGTGCGCCTGCGGGATCTGAAGGTTCGGGATTTCATGTCCCGCGACGTCGTGACCGGCACACCGGACGAGCCCGTGTCCGAGATTCTGGGCAAGATGAAGGCGAACGACATCCACGAGGTCCCGATCCTCGACAAGAAGAAGCTCGTGGGCATCGTCTCGATGGCGGCGATCGCCCGCCGGCGGGAGCTCGCGCCGACCGCGAAGGCCGCGCACCTCGTCCACGCGGCCCCGGACCTGTCGCCGGACCTCGACATGCCGGCCGCCGCGGAGAAGATGCTCTCGTCCGGAAACCGATCCCTCCCCGTCGTGGAGAAGGGGAAGCTCGTCGGTATCCTGTCCCGCACGGACGTCGCACGCGCGCTCGCGCAGAGCGAAGAGGTCCAGGGCATCCGCGTCTCCGACATCATGACCCCGAATCCGCAGTGCGTAAACGGCTCGGACACAATCGCGCAATCGCGGACGGTCATGGCGGCCCTCGGGGAGCGGGCCGTCCCCGTCATCGATGCGAAGAAGTGGCTCGTGGGCGTCGTGGGGCTCAAGGACCTCGCGGACCTGTTCGCGAAGCCGAAGTCGAAGGCGCAGTTCGGCGAGCTGAGCGGGGAGAAGGAAGCGATCCGCGTGCGGGTCAGCAGCATCATGCGCCCCCCGATCACCGTGTCCCCGGATGCGGCGCTCCCCACGGCCCTCGACCTGATGACGAAGAACCGGATTTCCACGATCCTGATCGCGAAGGACTGGGAGCCGCTCGGCATCATCACGTCCGCGGACCTCCTCGAGCACGCCGCTCGGTACCGGGAACGGGAAGGCATCCTCGTGCAGATCAGCGGGCTTGAGGAACAACCGGACGTGTACGACCAGCTGTACCACATCATCGAGAAGGCGATGCGGCGGATCAGCGGCCTCGTCACCCCGCGCGTCCTGAACATGCACGTCCATCAGTACAAGTCCGACGGCGACCGGTCGAAGTGGTCCCTCCGCGTCCGGTTCGCGACGAACCACGAGATGTACTACTTCAACCACTTCGACTGGGACCTGTTCAAGGCGCTCGACGGGCTTTTGGACCAACTCGAGGCGCGCATCAAGAAGGAGAAGGACCGTCGGCTCGCGGAGCGAAAGCTCCACCGCTCATAGGTCCCAATAGGGTCCAAGGACCCTCTTGACCCGATCCACAGCTTCCTTGCCGCGAGCCGTTTCGTCCGCGACGTCGCGGAACTGGAGGTGCACGGACTCGCCGCGGAACAAGGCGACGGTCCCCGCAACGACCTCCGCGAGCGCTTGCGGGTGGTAGCCGCCCTCGAGCGCGAAGGCCACGCGGTTCTTGCACAACGTTCGCGCGACGTCGAGCGTCCGTTCCGCGAGGGTCAGGTAGCCCGGGGACGAGAGCGCGAGCATCGTCAGGGGGTCCTTGTAGTGGGCGTCCGCGCCCAGGCTGACGAGGATCGCCTCGGGTTGGAACTGGCGCAAGACCGGCTCGATCACCTCCCGGAACGCCAACTCGTAGGAAGCGTCCCCGCTGCGCGCGGGGAATGGGATGTTGACCGTGTAGCCCTCCCCCGGCCCTTCCCCGACGTCCCCCGCGGGCCCCGTCCCGGGGTAGATGCCAGACTGGTGGGTCGAGACGTACAACACGTCCTTCGAGGTTGCGAAGATGTCCCTCGTCCCGTTTCCGTGATGGGCGTCGAGGTCGAGGATGGCGATGCGGGACAGCCGCTCCCGAAGCACGGCGGCCGCGACCGCCACTCCGTTGAAATAACAGAAGCCCCCGCCGTAGTCCGGTCCCGCATGGTGTCCTGGCGGCCGGACGAGGGCGAACGCAGGTCGCCTGCCCTTCACGGATGCAAGCGCCGCCTCCACGACGCCGCCCGCGGCGATCCGGGCGATTTCCGGGGTTTCCGGACGGACCGCCGTGTCGATGTCGAGGTAGCCGTCGCCCATCGTCTCGACCAGGTCCACGTATGCCTTCGCATGGACTCTCTCGATCATCGCGCGCGCCGCCGGCTCGGGCGTCTTCGGGTCGAACAAGTTCAGGGACTCGAGCTTTCGGGTGATCGCCTCGAGGCGGTGCGGAGACTCCACGTGCCCCGGGGCCTGCACGTGGCGCAGGCAGTCGCGGGAGTAGACGAGCACCGCGCGGGCATCCGCGGCGAAGGATAAAGGCTACAGTTCGAGAAGTTGCCGAGGAGCCATCGAGAGAAGCTTCGGACCGCTGGCGGTGATGTGGACGTCGTCCTCGATCCGGACGCCGCCAAATCCGGGGACGTAGATTCCCGGCTCGTTTGTGAACACCATGTCCTTGCGGAGCACGATGTCGCTCGACTGGTTCATCGAGCCGCCATCGTGGACCGCGAGCCCGATGCTGTGGCCGAGGCCGTGGATGAACCGTCCCTTGAACTCCGTGCCGTCGATGATTGTCCGTGCGACCGTGTCGACCGCCTTCGCGCGCACCCCCGGCCGCATCTTCTTCATGGACTGCGCCTGCGCGCGGCGGACCGTCTCGTAAATCGCCCGCTGCTTCTCCGACGCCTTCCCGACGACGACCGTGCGCGTCACGTCCGAACAGTAGTGCTCGTACCGGGCCCCGAAGTCGATGACGATGAAGTCGCCCTTCTGGATTTTTCGCGGGCCCGCGGTGTAGTGGGGCTCCGCGCTGTTCGGCCCGCTCCCGACGATTGTGCGGAACGACGGGCCCGACGATCCGCGGCGCTGCATGGCGTACACCAGGTCTGCGGCAATCTCGCTCTCGCGACGACCCGCACGGATGATGGGCAGGATGTCCTCGAACGCCCGGGACGCAATGCGCCCGGCCTTCCGGAGGCGGGCGAGCTCCGTCTCGTCCTTCACGAGCCGCGCCCGCACCACGGCCTGGGTCGCGTCGAAGAATTTCGCCTTCGGGGCGAAGGATCGCAACTCCTCCGCCGCCTTGCGCGTAATCTCCGCGAAGTTGATCCCGATCTTCCGATGGCCCCGCAGGAGCTTTCGAAACGCCTGCTCCCGTTCGTCCCGCGTGCGGAACGGATGCAGCGGGAGCCCGGATTTCTTGGCCGTCTCGACCTCGAGGACGCTCGTGACGATGTCGACGCCCCCGTCCGGATGGCAGAACGCGGCGCAGCCCTCGAACAGGCCGTCCGTGAGGCCCGTGGCGTACAGGAACGAGAGGTCGAGGTGCGGGTCCGTGGAGTTCGCGAACACGATGAGGTCGACCCCGTCCTCCAGGTGGGAGAAGATGCGCCGCACCCGGGCCTTCATGCGCCGGGCTAACCGAGGGGGTGTAATAAGCCTTGGCGGGGACGAGAACCCTTTATCCCGCCGACCCGTTCGCCCGCACGTGCCACGCCGGAAGAAAGGGCAGGAGCGCCGAATCGCGCGGGAGCGAATTGACGCGTTGTTCCGCCTCGCGGAGAAGGAGGCGCTGAAGGGCAACGCGGCCCGCGCGAACCGGTACGTGGAGCTGGGCCGCAAGATCGGGATGCGGTACAACGTGCGCCTGCCCTCCGAGTACAAGCGGCGCGTATGCAAGGCGTGTCACGCGTACCTGTTGCCGCCGAAAACGGCCCGCGTCCGCGTTGGCGGCTCGCGGATCGTCACGACCTGTCTCGCGTGCGGGACCGTGATGCGGTTCCCGTACGTCCGGGAGCAGAAGGAACGCCGGCGTCAGTAGTTCGTCGTCATGTCGAGCTTGCCCGCGCGGCGCGCGAGGTACTCCATGAGGCGGAACAGGCCGATCGACAGCAGGAAGAACCCAGTTGCGGAGACGGCGAGGAGCGCCATGATCTCAAGCGGGTCCGTGGTCAACCCCGTCGGCACCGCCGCGAAGTAGTCCGCGGGCATGGTGATCTGGCGGATCAGGTGGAACCAGTACGTGAGGGGGATCGCCTTCCCGATTGACTGGCCCCAGTCCGGCAGGACCGTCAAGGGGAACAGGACGCCGCAGAAGAGATAGAACACCCCGGGGACGCCCTCCGCGAGGCCGCGGACGTGGCGGGCGGTCAGGAACGAGAGTGCCGCCAAACTCACACCGATGCCCACGAGGGTGAACGCCCCGAGCGCCATCGCGGCGAAGAACGCGGGGAGTTCCCAGGCAGACAGGTCTATCTTGATGCCGAGAAACGCCACGCCGAACGCGATGGTGATGAGGACCGCAAAGGCGGCGACCGCAACCTTCGTCGCGGCCCGACCGACGATATACGTATAGTACGAGATGGGAGAGATGTACGTGTATCGCAAGGTTTGGTACCACTCCCGGTCCGCCTGGATGACCTGGAAGGTGCCGAACAGGGTGTTGCCGACGAAGATGAAGAATGCGTTTCCCACGTACACGAAGTTGAACCGCGCGAGGTCCTGCACGTTCCCGATGACCGTGAAGACGACGTACATCAGGACGAGGATGAACGCGCCCGCAACGGGCTTGATGACGGAGTAAATCGCGAACAGCCAAGGCTCCGTCCAGTTCGACTCGATCTGCCAGCCGAGCCAGGCGGCCCACTTGAACGAGCGCCAGTGGCGGTTGACGGTCGCGTTCACTGATGTCGTGACGTCAACCTCCCTTCCCGCTTCGCGAGCATCTCCAGATAGCCGAGGCTCACACGGGCGAGGACCAAGAAGACGACGCATAGGACGACGAGGATCGCGAACTCAAGCTCCACCGATAGGAGCCAGAACTTGCCGCCGAAGAACCCCGGAAAGATGAGCTGACGAAGCGCGTCGAGCCCGAGGGTGGCCGGGATGATTGCCGCGCCGAACAGGACCGCGCGACCCCAGGCACCGACCCCCTCAATCGCGCGAATCGGGAAGTAAAAGCCGGAGACGAGGAAGATCGGCTCCTCGAGGAGGGCGGACATGTGCCACGCCTCCCGGCCGTACAGGAGGTACAGGGATGCGAGCATCATCCCCATCCCGTACAGGGCGACGAGCGTCGCGAAGAACACCGCTAGGATCATCAACGGGTTCGCGAGGTCGAAGTGGACGCCGAAGACGAAAACTCCCGCGACGAGGGTGACGATCGCGCGGGTCGACGTCATGAACATCCCGCCGAGCGCCATCCCGCCGAGGAGCGCCATGCGGGACATGGGGGCCATCATGTACAGCTGGAGGTTCCCCATCTCCTTCTCCCAGTACAGCTGGGAGGCCATCGACCACAGGACGTTCATCCAGAACGCGGTCATCGTGCCGCCGAGCACGACGAAGCCGATCATCGCGTTCGCGAACGTCCTGTCCGCCCCGGGCGCGCGGAAGAACCCCTCGTAGATGAACACGTACGCGGCGATCCCGAGGAGCGGCAGGATGGCGTCGAAGAAAACCCACGAGGGCTCGCGGTTCGCACCGATGATGCGCGGGTAGGCTCGCCCGACGACGGCCCGGAGGTTCAACGCGAGCGGGTTCACGCTCCGCGTCGACGTCATTCCAGACTCCTCCCGACCATGCTGATGAACACGTCCTCTAGCGTCGGTTCCGTCTTCTGCAGGTGGTGGATCTTGGAGCCCTGCCGGACGACCTCGCTCACGATGTCGCTCACGGCGGCCTCGTCCTCGAGGATGAACGTCAGCTTCTCGAGGCTTGCGCCGCCATCGCTCTTCAGGCTGAAGTTCTTTACCCCGGGAATCGTCTTGAACCGCGACGTGTCCTTCAGCGGGTCGACTTCGAGCCGGAACGTGGTTTCTTTCTTCAGCCGTCGCTTCAGGTTCTCCGGGGTGTCCACCGCCAGGATCTTCCCGTGGTCGATGATCGCGAGGCGGTCGCACAGCTCGTCGGCCTCCATCATGTAGTGCGTCGTGAGCAGGACCGTCTTCCCCGCCGTCGTCTTCACCCAGCTCTTTACGTAGTCCCGGATGACGCGGGAGGCGTTCACGTCGAGGCCGAGCGTGGGCTCGTCGAGGAACAGGATGTCCGGGTCCGTCACGAAGCCGCGGATCATGTTCATCTTCTGCCGCTGCCCGCTCGACAGGTTTCGGACCTTCGCGTTCCGCTTCTCCCACAGGCCGAACGTGTGGAGCAGCTTGTCGATCCGGGCCTTCGCGGTCTTGCTCGACACCCCGTAGAACTGGGAGAACATCCAGACGTTCTCGCGGGTCGTGAGCAACCCGTACCCGCTCGACTCCCCGCCGCTCACCATGTTGATCTTCAGGCGGATGGGCAACGGGTCCTTCGTCACGTCGTGCCCCGCGACCTTCGCGATCCCGGATGTGGGCAGCAGGAGGGTCGCGAGGATCTTGATGAGGGTCGTCTTCCCGGCCCCGTTCGGGCCGAGGAGGCCGAACAGCTCACCGTCTCGGATCTGGAGGTCCACGTGATCGAGGGCGGTGACCGGACCCTCCGATTCCCCGTTCTCGCCGTTTCGGCGGCGGCGGAAGATCTTCCGCCTCTGGGTGAAAACCCGGGTGAGCTGTTGCGTCTCGACGGCCAAGTCCATGGTGGCTTGCTACTGTGCGGGGGTCCCGGCCAGCAAGGCAGTCGCGGCGGTTCAAGACTGCGCGACTTGCTTGTATCGGGTCACATATCCGGCGATCCGATTCCGCATCGACGCCGTGCTGACGTCCGTGAGTTCCGCAACCATTTGCTTGTTGTGCTCGAAGTTTTGGTTGAACTCGTCGGGGTACAGGCGGAGCAGCTCGAAAGCGACGCGCTTGATGTACGTCGGTCGTATGTTCCCCATTGCCGAACCTGGTTCCGCGGTGAAGCCTTCGAAATTGGGGCTCATAGATAAACGTTCTCCTGTCGTTGCGAACCGCGCCGAACGTTCCGGCGCCGCGTACGCAGGCGGGTAACGGTTATATAGCGAACCCAGATTCGCCGGTTGAAAGGAAGGGATGGAGTGGAAGAGGAACTGGCAGCGGTCGAGTTCATCCGCGAGGGCAACAACAGCTACATCGCGAAGGTCCAGAGCGACCTCGGCGGTGTGCGGGAGTACCGTGGCCAGTCCTTCGAAGCGGTCCTCGAGCAGGTGATCATCGACCTCCAAGAGGAGTTCGAGCAGCCGACGTAGTCGCTCACGGCGCACCGTAGTCGTACACGCCGTGCCCCGTTTTCCGGCCCAGCCGTCCGGCGCGCACGTACTGGCGGAGGAGCGGGGACGGACGGAACTTCGGGTCACCGGTCTCGCGGTGCAACGTCTCCATCGTGTCGAGGCCGATGTCGAGCCCCGTGAAGTCCGCGAGCTCGAACGGCCCCATCGGCATGTTCGTTCCGAGCTTCATGGCCTTGTCGATGTCCTCCGCGCTCGCGACGCCCTCCATGAGGAGGTTGAACGCCTCGTTCATCATCGGCACGAGGAGTCGGTTGACGACGAAACCGGGGGACTCGTTCACCTCGACGGGCTCCTTGCCTAGCTTCGTGCACAGCGCCTTCGCGAACTCCACGGTCTCCCGGGACGTCTCGTTGCCCCGAATCACCTCGACGAGCTTCATGACGGGGGCGGGGTTGAAGAAGTGCATCCCCACGAAGCGGTCCGCCCGATTCGTTGCGGACGCCATCTCCGTGATGCTCAGGGAGGACGTGTTCGTCGCGAACATCGCGTCCGGCGCCGCGTGCCGGTCGACCTCCCGCCACACCTCCTTCTTGAGGTCCATCTTCTCCGGGACGGCCTCGATCACGAGGTCCGCGTCGCGGACGGCGGCCGCGAGGTCCGTCGTGCCCTGAATGCCGCCGAGGATCTTTTCGACCTCCTCCGCGGTCATCTTCCCCCTCTCGACGCGCTTCAGGAGCGGGTCGCGAATCCGCTTGAACCCGGCGTCCACGAATCGCTGCTCGATGTCCCGCATCGCGACCGCGTACCCGGCCTGAGAGCACACCTGCGCAATCCCCGCGCCCATCGCGCCCGCGCCGAGCACGCACACTTTCCGGACGTCCTCCACCCGCACGCGACCACCTCGAAGGGCTTGGGAAGGCCGGGTCTCGTATATGACTTGTGATGGCGGCCGCGCAGAGGCTACATAGGGGGAAGGGTCTCCCCCTTTGTGCGCCGAACCCCGCTGGTCGCGATCCTCATCGCCGTGGTCGGCGTCTCCTTCGCCTCGATTTTCATTCGGTGGAGCCTGTCCCTCGGGGCGAGCGCTATCGAGATCGCGGTGTACCGGTTGGGGTTCGCGACCCTGCTGCTCGCTCCGTTCCTCGCAGCGGGGCCCGGTGTGCAGCTCCGCACCCTCAAGCCACGGGATTATGCTCTCCTCGCGATTGTGGGCCTCGGCCTCGCCGCCCACTTCACGACGTGGATCCTCTCCCTCGCGCTCGTCGACGTGGCGACGTCGGTCGTCCTGGTCACGTCCCATCCCATCCTCGTTGCCGTAATCTCCCACTTCGCGTTTCGGGAGCGGGTGACGCGGCTCATGGTCTTGGGCATCGGCCTCGGCTTTGGCGGTGTCGTCCTCATCGCTCTCGCGCAGTGGGGAGGGGGGAGCACGACTTTGCTTGGAAGCATCCTCGCGTTCCTAGGCGCTGTCGGGGCCGGCGCGTATCTCCTCGCAGGTCGGCGGCTCAGGCAGCGCATCGACCTCATCCCGTACGCCACGATCGTGTACGCGTTCTCAGTAATCTTCCTCCTCGCGTTCTCCGTTGCAGGCGCGACCTCCATCATAGTCGAGGAGAACTTCGCGGCGCTCATGGGCCTCTTCCTTCTCATGGCGGTCGTCTCGCAGATCGGCGGCCACACGCTCTACAACTTCGCGCTCCGCCACGTGAGCGCCACGGTCGTGTCGACAAGCTTGCTCGGGGAGCCCGTCGGCGCGTCGATCCTCGCGTTTCTCCTCCTCGGGGAAGTGCCCGGATGTCCGGGCGGCACGGGAAGCGCAGCTTGCCCCGCGACGTCCCTCGTCCTCGTTGGGGCGGTGCTCGCGCTCGCGGGAATCTACCTCACGGCGCGGGAGTCCCTTCGCGGAATGGGGAAGACGGCCCCGTAGCTACGGCGCGTACGAGTGGGCGAGCGTGTGAATCATGTGGTGGTAGCGCTCGTGCATGCCGGGACCGATCTCCTCGCGCTCGACGCGCTCGAACTCCTCCGCCAGCCGCATCCGCTCCTCCGGCGGAATCGACCGTTCGACCTCGGGCAGGAGGCGTTCGTTCTCGATCGCGATGTGCTCCCGGAGCAACCGCGCGTACGTGTCGAGGTTCTTCACGAGCTGGTTTCGCGAGACGGTCTGGGCCGCGGCCCGGGGAATCAGGTCGCGGGTGGATTTCACGAGTTTTCGGAATGCAATGTGGTCGCTCGTCAGCCGGCGAGCGATCTCCGCGCCCTCTTTTGGCGACGCGGCGGAGAGCACGGGGAACAGGACGGATTCCTCCTTCGCGTGGTGACATCGGTCTGCGAACTCCGTGACGATTGTAAACGCCGTCTCCAAGTCTTGCTCGGGCACATCGCCGGTCCGTCGCATCCGCTCCGCCATGCCCTCGAGGGCGAGCAGCAGGAGTTCGATCGCTTCGTGCTCGGTCCGGAGGACTTCGTTCGGGTCGTCCGTGATACCGCCGAGCGCGGACCCCGGCCGGCGCGTATAGCCGTTGTGTACCGACTGTACGTATCACGCCGACGTCGCTTACCGGAGGCAGGTCGAGGGAAATCGTGAACGCTAAGAACCATCCCAGAAGGGTCCGCGGTCCAGCGCGATTCACGCGGAAGGAGGCTCTCTCGGCCACCGACACTCCTTCGGGTCCTTCTCCTCCTTCAGCCGCTGGAACGAAGGGGCGCGCAACGCGCGGTCCGGGGTGAGCATGAGGTACTCGACCTCCGCGACGAGTTCCGGGCGGCACCAGAATTTGACCTCTCCCGCCAACGCGGGCTTCTCTCGGAAGGGCATGTCCCCCCGAATCGCGGAGAGCCGGCGGTGCAGAAGTTCGACCATCGTGCGGTCGAAGCCCGTGCCCACGCGGCCGACGCACTGCAGCTCGCCCTTGTCGTCATGCAACCCGAGGATGAGCGCGCCGAACGTATCCGCCCGGTTCCCCTCGCCGACGGTCACGCCCGCGATCACGCAGTCGATCGTCTTGAGCGCCTTGATCTTCTTCCAGTCCCGCGTCCGCTTGCCGACGTGGTAGCGGGAGTCCTTTCGTTTCGCGATGATGCCCTCGAGCCCGCGCTCGCGGCACACGCGGTAGAACGCCTCGCCTTCCGTCCCCACGTAGTCGCAGAGCACCGCGCTCTCCGTGTTCTCGAACACCTGCTCGAGGATCTTCTTCCGCTCCATGAGCGGCTTGGCGGTAAGGTCCTGCCCGTCGAGGTACAGGATGTCGAACGCGACGTACGTGGCGGGCAACTCCCGCGCGATCCTCGCAATCCGGTCGCGGTCCACCAGATGCTCGCGCTCCTGCAGCTTCTCGAAGCTCGGCCTCCCGTCCCACATGATGACGACTTCTCCGTCAAAGATGGCCCGCTTCGCCTTCGCGGTGACGCGGACGTCCGGGTACCGGTACGTGATCTCGTAGAGCCGGCGATTCTGCAGCTTGATCTTACCGTCGTCGTAATGGCAGAGCGCCCGCGTGCCGTCCCACTTGACCTCGAAGATCCAGTCGGGGGAGGTGAACGGCTTCTCCTCCTTGAGCGTCAACATGGGGTGGATCGAGAGATCCCACAGCTCCGGCATGCTATGCCTTCTTGACCGCCTCGAGGCTCGCCTTCAGCGCGGCCATGAGGTCCTGGGTCGGCGCGACCTCGACCTTCGGCGGGGCCTCGATCTGCTTCCCGGAAACCTTCGCCTCGACCAGGTTGAGGAGCGCCTCCCGGTACCGGTCCTTGTACTTGCCCGCGTCGAACTCCATCGTGAGCTCGCCGATGAGCTTCACCGCCAAGTCGAGTTCCTCGTCCACGATCGCGACGGGCTGCGTCTTCGGGACGTCCGGCGGCACCTTCACCTCGTTCTCGTAGAACAAAAGCGTGAGGACGAGCTCCGAGCCGATCGGCCGGATTGCGACGAGCTGCTCCTTCTTCCACAGGGTCGCCCGGGCGATCGCGACCTTGTCCGTCCGCAGGAGCGCCTGGCGGAGGAGTTCGAACGGCTTCACGCTCGTCTCCTCGGGGCCCAGGTAGTACGACTTCTCGTAGAACAGCGGGCCGATCTCGTCGACATCGACAAATCCGAGCACGGTGATCGCCTTGCTCGTCTCGAGCGCGACGGAGTCGAACTCCTCGTCGGACAGGATCACGTAGTTGCCCTTCCCGTACTCATACCCCTTGACCATCTCCTTCGACTCCACGGTCACGTTGCACGTGGGGCATACGTACGGGCGCTTGAGCGGCGTCTTGCACGTCGCGTGGAGGGTCGTGAACCGGATGTCCTTCTCCTCCGTCGCGACGTACACCTTCGTCGGGATGTTCACGAGGCCAAACGTGATGGCCCCGCTCCAGACCGCGCGCGCCATGGGTAGCAAACGCCATGCCCGTCGGCCGTATAAAAAGGCGGTGTCCGCGCCCGGACGCACGTTTATAGGACCCGCCTGCACGGGCCGCGTCCCTCGGCTGGACGCCGCCAATCTCTAGCTCGCCGGTTCGTGCGCCGCCGCCCGGACATCAGTCGCGCGGAGCACATCCTCGATGATCGGGATGGCGACCTCGGGCCGCGTGTGCGGAACCGTCCGCTTCCCGTTGTCCGCAACGAGCATGATCTCGCGGTCCCACCAGCCGCGCGCGACCCAGCGCTCCCCCTCCGTCGGCCACTGGCGGTTCAGCCGCCGGGCGAGGTCACCCGCTCCAAGGGTCCGCGTGACAGGTCGCGACACGATCCGGTAGCCGAGGTACGGCCGATAGCGGAAGAAGTACAGGTGGCCACCCCCTGCGGGGACGATTTGCAGCAGGCGATCCCCCCGCGTCTTCGCGATCGCCGCCCGCGGACGCATCGCCCGCGGCGTCTCGACGACGGACAGGTGCGCTTCCGGGTGCTCGTGCACGCGCGCCGCGCCCGTCTCGAACAAGTGGATTTGGCGGCGGAGGTCCTCGTACACGTTCCGCCACAGTTCCTCGTACGTCTCCGGATGGTACAGGAGGCTCGGCAGCTCGTCGAGGACCCCGTGGTACATCGCCTCGTCCGTCGAGTTGTGGGGCAGGTCGAGCGCACGGCGCGCGACCGCGGAATACTTCGGGTCGTCGATCCATTCCCCGAGGATCGCGAACTGCACTGCGCGGTCGTTCGTCCACTCCGCGAAATCGCCAGAGGCCGCCGCCGCCACGATCGCGGGCTCGTGCTTCACGGCCTCGTCCGGGTTCGCGGCGACCCACGCCGCCAGGAACCCGTCCACGTCGAAGTGGTTGTTGTACACGAACCGCGTGCCGCGTCCGAATTCATCGCGCCGCTCGGAGCGGGCCCACCGGAGGGCCGCGCCGGAGGCGAGGTCGTGGCGGAAGGGAGCAGGGGTCTCGTCGCCATCGAGATGGTGGCTCAGGGTGAGGGCCGCGCCCGTGGGGTCGCAG